>JAJZVS010000299.1 GCA_021845555.1 Pseudomonadota bacterium | reverse complement strand
CGACAAGCGCGACGTAGGCGTTGCCGGGGTTCCGCTTCGTGGGTTTCCATCCTGCGGATCACGGTCCCTGGGCCGCGCGAGTCGGTGCACCATGAGCGCCGGCGTATCCGGGTCCGAGGCCTTCTCGTCATGGCCGGGTCGCGCCCTATGGCGTTCACACAAATCGATCCACCCGGGTCGGGGATCGTTCCCGCGCGGATGGCAGGGTCAGGCCCCGACCCGGCGCGCGGTTTCGCCTGCCAGCGCCGCCGCCGTCGGTCGCGCGATTCCGGCGGCATGGCGGCGCCGCAACCGCCGATTCAACACGGAGATCACAGATAAGAAAGCCAGGGCGCGCGCACCCGGCAGCCTTCCCCCCGCGGCGAAGCCGCAACGACCACAACCGCCAGCCCCGGACACCCGCGCGCGTCCCTCCTGCTTCTCTGTGCTCTCGTCTTCCTCTGTGATCTCTGTGCTAAAAATCAACGACCGGGCCGCACGCCCCCCCCATCGTTCCCGAGAGCGCGGTCGCGTCACCCTGCGCTCCCCTCGCCGCGACGGCGGGACCGGGCGTAGCGCATCCGCACGCGGGCAAGAGCCCGCCGCAGGCCAGGGGCTAATCCAGCGGCCACCCCCCGCCGGCTGCGCCCCGCGGCGCGCCGTGCCGCCCAACACCCCTGCCCGGCGCGAGGTTCCGCCTGCCCGCGCCGCCGCCGTCGGTCGCGCGATTCCGGCGGCATGGCGGCGCCGCAACCGCCGATTCAACACAGAGATCACAGAAAAAGATTGAGATCACAGAGAAGAAAGCCAGGCCGCGCGCACCCGGCCGCATTCCCCCGCGGCGAAGCCGCAACGAACACAACCGCCAGCCCCGGACACCCGCGCGCGTCCCTCCCGCTTCTCTGTGCTCTCGTCTTCCTCTGTGATCTCTCTGCTAAAAATCAACGACCGGGCCGCACGGCCCCCCCATCGCTCCCGCCAGCGCGGTCGCGTCCCCCTGCGGTCCCCTCGCCGCGACGGCGGGACCTGGCCCGGCCCGCGGTTTCGCCTGCCCGGTCAACTCTATTTTAACGTTTGCATGGTCTTATTGTCCCCGTGACCGACTCCCCGCCCCACCCCCTGGCCTCGTGGTTCGCCGAGTTCCTGGCGTTCCTGCTCGCAGGCATTGCCGAGTGCGGGGGCCGGCGCCAGATCGCCGGGCCGCTCACGATCCGGCTGCAACGTCGGTTCAACAAGATGGCCCGGCGGTTCGCCGCGTTGCTCGCGCATCTGGCCGAATTCGGGGCGGATGCCCCGCTCCGCGCCTATCGCCGCAAGCAGCCCCCTGCCGCCGCCGCGCCCGAAAACCCGCCCGAGGACTCACCCAAGCCCGCCGCCGCCCGCCGCCACGCGCTCCCGCTCCCGCAAGCCGTGCGCGTCCCCGGCCGCCGCGCCTGGCTGGTGGGCCTGAGCCCCAACGTCAACTGTGCCGCCGGGCGGCTGCAAGACAAGATGAACGACCCGGAGATGGTGGCCCTGCTCGCCGCCTCGCCCCGGCTGGTGGCGCTGCTGCGCCCGCTGTGCCGCATGCTGGGGGTGGAATTTCCCCCCGGCATCCTGCCGCCCCCGCCGCCGCGGGCGCCGCGCAAACCCCGCCCCCGCCGCTGGCGCGTGCCGCGGCGGGGCGACCTGCTGTTCCTGCTGCGGATGGGCAAGCCGATTCCAGGAACCTGATCGGCGCGCCGGGGATACGCACGCGCATTTTGTTCCGATAACGGAATTATCGGCAACGGCACGGCAAGCTGGCCCGCCGCCGCCCCGCCCGCATGCGGATGCCCCCGATGACGGACCGAACCGCCGTCACGACCCGCCGCCCGCCCCGCCCCCGACCGAAGCGGTTGCGCCCGGCCACGGCCCGCCTGTAGCCTCATCGCCACGTATAAGGACATCGCCCAGGGAGGGTCACGGCCATGGATGCCATCGCCCCGTCCGATCCGGCCGCCGATGCCTGGTCGGTGCCGCTCGCGTCGATCGACGTCAGCAACCCCGCGCTCTATCGCGACGACACCTGGCAGCCCTGGTTCGCCCGGCTGCGCCAGGAAGCGCCGGTGCACTGGCAGCCGAACGGCATGTACGGCGCCTTCTGGTCGATCACGAAATACGCCGACGTGCTGACGGTGGAGGCCGACCATCGGCGCTTCTCCTCGGCGGCCCGGCTCGGCGGCATCACCATCACCGACCGGCCGGACGATTTCCGCCGCCCGAGCTTCATCTCGATGGACCCGCCGCAGCACACCGACCAGCGCCGGGTGGTGGCCCCTGCCTTCACCCCCACCAACCTCGGCGCGCTCGCCCGCACGGTGCGGGAGCACGCCTGCGACATCCTGGACGCCCTGCCGCGCAACGAGACGTTCGACTGGGTGGATCGCGTCGCGATCGAACTCACCACGCGCATGCTGGCGACGCTGTTCGGCTTCCCCTTCGCGGACCGGCGCAAGCTGCCCTACTGGTCCGACGTCGCCACCATGGACGTGCGCGCCGGCGGGGTGGTGGAGTCCGAGCAGAAGCGGTTGGACATCCTGACCGAGTGCCTGGAGACCTTCACCGCGCTGTGGCGCGAGCGGGCAAGCCAGAAGCCCGGGCCGGACCTGATCTCGATGATGGCGCACGGCGCCGGCACGCAGGATCTGCTGGACCGGCCGATGGAGTTCCTCGGCAACCTGGTGCTGCTGATCGTCGGCGGCAACGACACCACGCGCAACTCGATCTCCGGCGGGCTGTGGGCGCTGCATCAGAACCCCGGGGAGTTCGCCAAGCTGCGGGAAAACCCGGCGCTGGCGCCCGGCCTCGCGCAGGAGATCATCCGCTGGCAGTCGCCGATCATCCACATGCGCCGCACCGCGATCGCGGATGCCGAGGTAGGCGGCCAGCGGATCCGCGCCGGGGACAAGGTGGCGATGTGGTACCTCGCCGCCAACCGCGACCCGGAGATGGTGGAGGACCCGGACAGCTTCCGCATCGACCGCGCCCGGCCGCGCCAACACCTGTCCTTCGGCTACGGCATCCACCGCTGCGTCGGCGCAAGGCTGGCCGAGCTGCAACTGACCGTGCTGTGGGAGGAAATCCTCAAGCGATTCCCGACGATCGAAGTGATGGGGGCGCCCACGCGGATCTACTCCAACTTCATCCGCGGCATTTCCGCGCTGCCGGTGCGGCTGCCGGGCTGACCCGGCCGATCGCATTCCCCGCTTCCCTCCGGGGCGCCGGGGCGGCATGATGGGGGCCACAAGACTCCCGGGGGAACATCCACATGGCCGATGGCGGCAGCCTCGACACCCGTACCGCGCGCGTTTCCGGCGAGGAGGCGCTGGCGATGCACGCGTCCGGCCGGCCCGGCAAGCTGGAAACGCGCATCTCCAAACCGATCGCGACCGCGCGCGACCTTTCGCTGGCGTATTCGCCGGGCGTGGCGGAACCCTGCCTGCACATCGCGCGCGACCCGTCGCTCGCCTATGACTACACCACCAAGGGTAACATGGTCGCGGTGATTTCCAACGGCACCGCGGTGCTGGGGCTTGGCAACCTGGGCGCGGTGGCAAGCAAGCCGGTGATGGAGGGCAAGGTCGCGCTGTTCAAGCGCTTCGCCGACGTGGACGGCATCGATCTGGAAATCGGCACCGAGGACGTGGACGAATTCGTGGGCGCGGTGCGCTATCTCGGCCCCGGCTTCGGCGGCATCAATCTGGAGGACATCAAGGCGCCCGAGTGCTTCGTGATCGAGCAGCGGCTGCGCGAGCTGATGGACATCCCGGTCTTCCATGACGACCAGCACGGCACCGCGATCGTGGTCGCCGCCGGGATGATCAACGCCTGCCACCTGACCGGGCGCGACCTGCGCGAGACCAAGGTGGTGGCGAACGGCGCCGGCGCCGCCTCGATTGCCTGCGTCGAGCTGTTGAAGGCGATGGGCCTGCGCGGCGAGAACGTGATCCTGTGCGATACCAAAGGCGTGGTCTATCAGGGCCGCACCGAGGGCATGAACCAGTGGAAATCGGCGCACGCGGCGCCGACCAAGGCGCGCACCCTCGCCGAGGCGATCGTCGGCGCCGACGTGTTCATCGGATTGTCGGCCAAGGGCGCGCTGACCCAGCAGATGGTGCGCCTGATGGCGGACCGGCCGATCATCTTCGCCATGGCCAACCCCGATCCGGAGATCAATCCGGAAGAAGCGCGCGCCGTCAGCCCGCACGCGATCATCGCCACCGGCCGCAGCGACTACCCCAACCAGGTGAATAACATCCTGGGGTTCCCCTACATCTTCCGCGGCGCGCTCGATGTGCGGGCGCGCACCATCAACGAGGCGATGAAGATCGCCGCCGCCGAAGCGCTGGCACAGCTCGCGCGCGAGGACGTGCCGGATGAGGTGCATAATGCCTCCTCCGGCCAGCGCCTGAGCTTCGGACCGGAATACATCATCCCGAACGCCTTCGACCCCCGGCTGATCTCCCGCATCCCGCCGGCGGTGGCCAAGGCGGCGATGGACAGCGGCGTGGCGCGCAAGCCGATCGCCGACCTGCGTCGCTACGCACGCGGACTGTCCGGCCGGCTCGATCCCACCGCAGGCGCGCTGGACCGCATGCAGGAAAGCGTGCGCGCGCATCCAGATCGGAA
>JAJZVS010000298.1 GCA_021845555.1 Pseudomonadota bacterium | reverse complement strand
ATTCACCGAAATCCTCGGCCAGTCGCAGCCGCGCCTGTCGCGCCATCTCAAGCTGCTCTGCGAAGCCGGGTTGCTGGTGCGCGAGCGGGAGGGGGCGAACGCCTGGTTCGCGGTGCCGTCCGGCCCCGAAGGCGGCCTGACGCGCGACCTGATCGCCCGCCTGTCCCCCGACGATCCGGTGCTGGAGGCCGATCGCAGCCAGGCCGCGCGGGTGCTGGCCGAACGCGCCCGCATTGCCTCGGAGAGCTTCCAGCGCCAGGGGGCGGATTGGGACGAGATGCGCGCCCTCGACCTGCCGGCCGCCGCGGTGGAGGCGGCGCTGCTCGCGCTGGTGCCGCCGGGCGCGGGCCGGTTGCTCGATATCGGCACCGGCACCGGGCGCGTTTTGGAACTGCTCGGGCCGCGGGTGCGCGAGGGGCTCGGCGTCGACGCCAGCACCGCAATGCTGGCCCTGGCGCGCGCGCGCCTCGCCCGCGCCGGCCTGCCGCATTGCGCGGTGCGGCTGGCGGACATGTACCGCCTGCCGCTGCCGGCGGGTGGGTTCGACCTCGCGGTGCTGCAGATGGTGCTGCACTACGCGGAAGCCCCCGAGCGCGTGCTGGCAGAGGCCGCACGCATCCTCGCCCCTGGCGGGCGGTTGATCGTGATCGATCTCGCGCCGCACGCGCGGGGCGATCTGGCGGCGAAGCTCGCGCACCGCTGGCCGGGATTTCCCGACGACGCCCTGGCGCGAATGCTGACCGAGGCCGGCCTGAACCCCGGTGCGCCGCTTGCGATCCCCGCCGGCACGCCGGACGGGCTCGCCGTGCGCCTCTGGACCGCCGCCGTGCCGGCCCGCGTGCCGCACGAACTCGTTTCCTGACCGAAAGACCATCATGACCCGACCCCATCTGCTGGATGCGCTGCGCGACCAGGTACTGCTGTGCGACGGCGGCATGGGCAGCCGCGTGCAGGCACTGCATCTCGATATCGCGCGCGACTACTGGGACAAGGAGAACTGCACCGACGTGCTGTGCCTGTCGCGGCCGGATCTGGTGCGCGAGATCCATCGCGGCTATTTCGCCGCCGGCGCCGACATGGTCGAAACCAACAGCTTCGGCGGCTCGCCGGTGACGCTGGCCGAGTTCGATCTGGCCGACCGCGCCTTCGAGCTGAACCGCCGCGCCGGCGAGCTCGCGCGCGAGGCCGCCGAGAGCTTCGCCGACGGCCGCCACCGCTGGGTGCTGGGCAGCGTCGGGCCGGGCACCAAGCTGCCCAGCCTCGGCAACATCGCCTACGATCCGCTGGAAGCCGCGCTGGCCGAACAATGCCGCGGGCTGATCGCCGGCGGCGTGGACGGCATCCTGATCGAGACCTGCCAGGACCCGTTGCAGATCAAGGCGGCGGTGAACGGCGCCAAGATCGCGCGCGCCGCGGCCGGCACCGACACGCCGGTGTTCGTGCAGGTCACGGTGGAAACCACCGGCACCTTGCTGGTCGGCCCCGACATCGCCGCCGCCGCCGCCGTTGTGCGCGCGCTGGATGTACCGCTGCTCGGGCTGAATTGCGCCACCGGGCCGCAGGAGATGGCCGAGCACGTGCGCTGGATCGCGGCCAACTGGCCGGGCCTGATCTCGGTGCAGCCGAACGCCGGCCTGCCGGAACTGGTCGATGGCCACGCGCGCTATCCGCTCGGCGCGGCCGAACTCGCGAGCTGGCTGGAACGCTTCGTGGCCGAGGACGGGGTGAACCTGATCGGCGGCTGCTGCGGCACCGACACGCCGCATATCGAGGCGCTGGACGCGATGCTGCGGGGCCGCGCCGGCGCCGCCCGGCGCCCGGTGGCGGTGGCGCGCAGCGCGGTCTGGGTCCCGTCGGTCGCTTCCCTCTATCAATCCGTGCCGCTGCGCCAGGAGAATGCGTTCTTCGCCATCGGCGAGCGCTGCAACGCCAACGGCTCCAAGAAATGGCGCCAGTTGCAGGAGGCGCACGACTGGGACGGCTGCGTGTCCATGGGCCGCGAGCAGATCGGCGAGGGTTCGAACGCGCTCGACATCTGCACCGCCTTCGTCGGCCGCGACGAGATGGGCGAGATGTCCGAGGTGATCCGCCGTTTCACGTCGTCGGTGAACGCGCCGCTGGTGATCGACAGCACGGAGACCCCGGTGATCGAGGCGGCGCTGAAGCTGCACGGCGGCAAGCCGATCATCAACTCGATCAATTTCGAGGACGGCGAGGGACCGGCGACCGACCGGCTGCGCCTGGCCCGCCGCTTCGGCGCCGCGGTGATCGCGCTGACGATCGACGAGACCGGCATGGCCAAGACCGCCGAGGCGAAGCTCGCGGTCGCCCGCCGGCTGGTCGATTTTGCCTGCAACCGGCATGGCCTGGCGCAGTCCGACCTGCTGATCGATCCGCTGACCTTCACCATCGCTACCGGCAACGAGGACGACCGCAAGCTGGGGCAGTGGACGCTGGAGGGGATCGCGGCGATCCACGCGGAGTTCCCCGACATCCAGATCATCCTGGGTCTTTCCAACATCAGCTTCGGGTTGAACCCGGCGGCGCGCGCGGTGCTGAACTCGGTCTTTCTCGATCACGCGGTGCGCGCCGGCATGACCGGGGCGATCGTGCATGTCAGCAAGATCCGCCCGCTGCATCTGATCGCGCCGGAAGAAGTGCAGGTCGCCGAGGACCTGATCTTCGACCGCCGCCGCGAGGACTACGACCCGTTGCAGCGTCTGCTCGCGCTGTTCGCCGACCGCAAGGCCGCCGAGGCCACCAAGAAGCAGCGCGCCGAGACGGTGGAGGGACGGCTCAAGGACCGCATCATCGACGGCGACCGCAAGGGGCTGAGCGATGAGCTCGACGACGCGCTGAAGACCCTGGCCCCGCTCGACATCATCAACAACGTTCTGCTCGACGGCATGAAGGTGGTGGGCGAGTTGTTCGGCTCCGGCAAGATGCAGTTGCCCTTCGTGCTGCAAAGCGCGGAGACGATGAAAGCCGCCGTCGCCTATCTGGAACCGATGATGGAGCGGGTGGAGGGCCAGGAGAAAGGCACCATCGTGCTGGCGACCGTGAAGGGCGACGTGCACGACATCGGCAAGAATCTGGTGGACATCATCCTAACCAACAACGGTTACCGGGTGGTGAACCTCGGTATCAAGGTGCCGCTGGCCGACATGCTGGCGGCGGTGCGCGAACACCGCGCGCATGCCATCGGCATGTCCGGCCTGCTGGTGAAATCCACCGTGGTGATGCGCGAGAACCTGGCCGAGATGACGCGCCAGGGGATCGAGCTGCCGGTGCTGCTGGGCGGCGCCGCGTTGACCCGGAACTATGTGGAGGACGAGTGCGTCCGCGCCTATGCCTCCGGGCGCGTCGCCTATGCGCGCGATGCGTTCGACGGGCTGCACCTGATGGACAAGGTGACCGGCAACGCGTTCGACGACTACCTGGCCGCGGTGCAAGCCAAGCGCGCGGGCAAGGCGCGCAACACCGCGCGCACGCTGGGCCAAGCCGATGCGCGCGCGTTCCGCCCGGTGGATGTGCTCGCGGTGCAGGCGCGGCGGCGGCGGATCACGCGCGACGTGCCGGTGCCGGTGCCGCCGTTCTGGGGCGCGCGGGTGCTGGAGGCGCCGGCGAAGGCCCTGGTGCCGTTCATCAACGAACGCAGCCTGTACCAGTTCCAGTGGGGCTTCCGGAAGCAGGGCCGCGCGCTGGGCGATTTCCTCGGCTGGGCGAAGCAGGAGCTGCGTCCGGTGCTGAAGCGGATGCTGGCGATCGCCGAGGCCGAGGACATCCTGCATCCTGCCGCCGCCTACGGCTATTGGAAGGCCGCCGGCCAGGGCAACGACCTGGTGCTGTTCGATACCGACGGGACGACCGAGCTCGCCCGCTTCGCGCTGCCGCGCCAGCCGAAGGAAGACGGCGCATGCATCGCCGACTTCGTGCGCGACATCGACGACGCGGAGCGCGACGTGATCGGCTTGCAGGTGGTGACGATGGGCGCGCGCGCCTCGGAGGTGACGCGCGCCTGGTTCGAGGACAACCGCTACCAGGACTACCTCTATCTGCACGGCCTGTCGGTGGAGATGGCCGAGGCGATGGCGGAATACGTGCACAAGCGCATCCGCGCCGAACTCGGCTTCGCCGCCGAGGACGACCGGGAGATGGAGAAGATGCTGGCGCAGGGCTATCGCGGCTCCCGCTACTCCTTCGGCTACCCCGCCTGCCCGAAGCTGGAGGACCAGGCGCCGATCCTGCGCCTGCTCGGTGCCGAGCGGATCGGCGTGACGCTGTCGGACGAGTTCCAGCTCGACCCCGAGCAATCGACCAGCGCGCTGGTGGTGCTGAACCCGCAGGCAAAATACTTCTCGGTCTGATCCCCTGCCCGCCGCGGTGGCGCGATCGGCCGGCTTAACCGCTTTGAAAGTCGCTTCTGGGCAGCCTCATCCCCAAGTGCGCGCGGCGACCGGCTCGCCGCCGCCGGTCGGCCCTGTGCCGGGCGGCGCCCATCGGGCGCGCGCGTGAGGAGTGCGTGATGGACGAAGTCGCTCACTATCGATTGAGCCCGGCCGCCGCGGACCACGACGGCTCGGACACGATGGAGGATGCCGCCCCGCCGGGCCCGAAGCCGGCCGGTTGGGCAACCAAGACACGGC
>JAJZVS010000007.1 GCA_021845555.1 Pseudomonadota bacterium | reverse complement strand
GGCGCTGCCGTGGAGGTCAAGTAACGCGGATTGGCGATCACGATCACATCGCGCCGTCCTGCCGGACGGCGTGTCGGGCATACCGGGTAAGGCCGCAAGGCCGGCACGGGCGGGAACCCTCGCGTTCCCGCCCGTGTAGCCGTTTCCGGCGGAGCGACTGAGACAGACCCCCTGGGCGGCCGGGGGCGACGATGGACCAAAGAGCCGCAGAAGATGCTGCCGAACGGGCAACAGAGACAAGCAGGACAGGCGATGAACGCGATTTCCAGGTCGGTGACGAGGCACAAGCGCATCCGCCACAACTTCGGGCGGATCCCCGAGGTCACGCCGATGCCCAACCTGATCGATGTGCAGCGCGCCAGCTACGAGGCGTTCCTGCAAAGCGACGTCCGCCCCGACAACCGCAGCGTCTCCGGGTTGCAGGAAGTCTTCCGCGCGGTGTTCCCGATCGACGATTTCGCCGGCCGCGGCCGGCTGGAGTTCGTCGATTACGAGCTCGAGGAACCGAAATACGACGTCGAGGAGTGCATCCAGCGCGGCATGACCTACGCCGCCCCGCTCAAGGTCACGCTCCGGCTGATCGTGTGGGATGTCGATGAGGACACCGGCGCCCGCTCGATCCGCGACATCAAGGAACAGCCCGTCTATATGGGCGACATGCCGCTGATGACCGACAACGGCACGTTCATCATCAACGGCACCGAGCGCGTCATCGTCTCCCAGATGCACCGCTCGCCCGGCGTGTTCTTCGACCACGACAAGGGCAAGACGCACAGCAGCGGCAAATACCTGTTCGCCGCGCGCGTCATCCCCTATCGCGGTTCGTGGCTGGATTTCGAGTTCGACAGCAAGGACATCGTCTACGTCCGCATCGACCGCAAGCGGAAGCTGCCGGTCACCACGCTGCTCTACGCGCTCGATTCCGTCGCCACCGAGCAGCTGCGCGCCGCCCGCGCCGCCAAGGGCGAGGCGGTGGAGATCGGCGAGATCCGCGGCATGGATCCCGAGGAGATCCTGAACCATTTCTATGGCCAGGTGGTGTTCGACCGCACCGCCAAGGGCTGGGCGCGGCCGTTCGAGCCCGAGGCGTTCCGCGGCATCAAGCTGCTGGAACCGCTGATCGACGCCGCCACCGGCGAAGTGGTCGCCGACGCGGAGGCCAAGCTCACCGCCCGCCAGGCCCGCAAGATCGCCGAGACGGTCAAGGAAGTGCTGGTCGGCCGCGCCGACCTGCTCGGCCGCTTCGTCGCCGAGGACATCGTCAACCTCGAGACCGGCGAGATCTTCGCCGAGGCCGGGGAAGAGCTGGTCGAAGCCCGGCTCGCCGCGCTGGAAGAGGCCGGGATCACCCGGCTGCCGACGCTCGCCGTCGATCAGGCGAACGGGCCGTGGATCCGCAACACGCTCTCGATCGACAAGAACAGCAACCGCGACGACGCGCTGATCGACATCTACCGGGTGATGCGCCCCGGCGAGCCGCCGACGCCGGAGACCGCCGAGGCGTTGTTCCGCGGCCTGTTCTTCGATCCCGACCGCTACGACCTGTCCGCGGTCGGCCGGGTGAAGATGAACATGCGCCTCGGCTTCGAGGACGTGCCCGATACGCACCGCACCTTGCGCAAAGAAGACCTGCTGCGCACGGTCAAGACCCTGGTCGAGCTCAAGGACGGGCGCGGGCAGATCGACGACATCGACAACCTCGGCAACCGGCGCGTGCGCTCGGTGGGCGAGCTGATGGAGAACCAGTACCGCGTCGGCCTGCTGCGCATGGAGCGCGCGATCCGCGAGCGGATGGGTTCGGTCGATATCGACACCGTGATGCCGCACGACCTCATCAACGCCAAGCCGGCGGCGGCGGCGGTGCGGGAGTTCTTCGGCTCCTCGCAGCTGTCGCAGTTCATGGACCAGACCAACCCGCTGAGCGAGGTCACCCATAAGCGCCGCCTGTCCGCACTTGGCCCGGGCGGTCTGACGCGCGAGCGCGCCGGCTTCGAGGTGCGCGACGTGCACCCGACGCATTACGGCCGCATCTGCCCGATCGAAACGCCGGAAGGCCCGAACATCGGCCTGATCAACTCGCTGGCCACCTACGCCAAGGTGAACAAATACGGCTTCATCGAGACGCCGTACAACCTGGTCAAGGAGGGCGTGGTGCAGCCCGGCGCGCGCTATCTCTCGGCGATGGAGGAGGAGCGGCTGGTGGTCGCGCAGGCCGACGCGCCGATGGACGGGGCGGGCCGCTTCACCGGGGAGCTGGTCTCGGTGCGCAAGCAGGGCGACTTCCGGCTGGTGAAGCCGGACGACGTCACCGCGATCGACGTCTCGCCCAAGCAGCTGGTTTCGGTCGCCGCGGCGCTGATTCCGTTCCTGGAGAACGACGACGCCAACCGCGCGCTGATGGGATCGAACATGCAGCGCCAGGCGGTGCCGCTGATCCAGGCGGAAGCGCCGCTGGTCGGCACCGGGATGGAGCAGGCGGTGGCGCGCGATTCGGGCGCCACCATCGTCGCGCGGCGGGCCGGCGTGGTCGATCAGATCGACGGCGCGCGCATCGTGGTGCGCGCGACCGCCGAGGACGGCTCCACCAAGGGCGTCGATATCTACCGGCTGCGCAAGTTCATGCGCTCCAACCAGTCCACCTGCATCAACCAGCGCCCGCTGGTGAAGGTGGGCGACCGGGTGAGCGACCGGGAGATCATCGCCGACGGGCCTTCGACCGAGTTCGGTGAGCTGGCGCTCGGCCGCAACGCGCTCTGCGCCTTCATGCCGTGGAATGGCTACAACTTCGAGGACTCCATCCTCATCAGCGAGCGCATCGCGCGCGACGACGTCTTCACCTCGATCCACATCGAGGAGTTCGAGGCGATGGCGCGCGACACCAAGCTGGGCCAGGAGGAAATCACCCGCGACATCCCGAACGTGGGCGAGGAGGCGCTGAAGAACCTCGACGAGGCCGGCATCGTCTATATCGGCGCGGAAGTGAATCCGGGCGACATCCTGGTGGGCAAGGTCACGCCCAAGGGCGAAAGCCCGATGACTCCGGAAGAAAAGCTGCTGCGCGCGATCTTCGGCGAGAAGGCCTCGGACGTGCGCGACACCTCCCTGAAACTGCCGCCGGGCGTGACCGGCACGGTGGTCGACGTGCGCGTGTTCTCCCGCCGCGGCGTGGACAAGGACGAGCGCGCGATGGCGATCGAGCGCGCCGAGATCGAGCGGCTGGCCAAGGACCGCGACGACGAGAAGGCGATCCAGGAGCGCAGCTTCCTCAACCGGCTGCGCGAGCAGCTGCTGGGCCACAA
Organism: Pseudomonadota bacterium; assembly: GCA_021845555.1. Lineage (GTDB taxonomy): Bacteria > Pseudomonadota > Alphaproteobacteria > Acetobacterales > Acetobacteraceae > JAJZVS01. Next base: position 20,831 of record JAJZVS010000007.1, on the reverse strand, counting down.
GGCGGCCGGCGGGTTCAAGGGCATCAAGGCCGGCACCGTGCTGACCGAGGAGATCCTGGCCGAGCATCCGCGCGGCGCCTGGCGCCACATCGGTGTGCATGACGACGCGGTGATGGCCGAGATCGAGACCCTGAAGCGCGAGTTCGACGCGGCGGTGGCCCGGCTCCAGGCCCGGTTCGACGGCAAGGTCGAGAAGCTGCAGCGCGGCGACGAGCTGCCGCCCGGCGTGATGAAGATGGTCAAGGTCTTCATCGCGGTGAAGCGCAAGCTGCAACCCGGCGACAAGATGGCCGGACGGCACGGCAACAAGGGCGTGGTCTCGCGCGTGGTGCCGGTGGAGGACATGCCGTTCCTGGCGGACGGCACCTCGATCGATCTGGTGCTGAACCCGCTCGGCGTGCCGAGCCGGATGAACGTCGGGCAGATTCTGGAGACCCATCTGGGCTGGGCCTGCGCCAACCTCGGCAAGCAGATCGGCGCGCTGGTGGACGAGTACCAGCGCACCGGCAACGCGCGCCAGGAACTGCTGGATCGCCTGCGCGACGTGTACGGGGAGCAGGAGTTCCGCGAGCAGATCGCCGATCTGGACACCGAGCATCTGGTGGAGCTCGCCTCCAACCTGAAGAAGGGCGTGCCGATCGCGACCCCGGTGTTCGACGGCGCGCGGATGTCCGATATCGAAGGCATGCTGACCAAGGCCGGGCTCGACACCTCGGGCCAGGTGGTCCTGGTCGATGGCCGCACCGGCGAGCCGTTCGAGCGCAAGGTGACGGTGGGCTACATCTACATGCTCAAGCTGCATCACCTGGTCGATGACAAGATCCACGCCCGCTCGATCGGCCCCTACTCCCTGGTCACCCAGCAGCCGCTGGGCGGCAAGGCGCAGTTCGGCGGCCAGCGCTTCGGCGAGATGGAGGTGTGGGCGCTGGAAGCCTACGGCGCCGCCTACACCTTGCAGGAAATGCTGACGGTGAAGTCGGACGACGTCTCCGGCCGCACCAAGGTGTACGAGGCGATCGTGCGCGAGCAGGACAATTTCGAGGCAGGCATCCCGGAAAGCTTCAACGTGCTGACCAAGGAACTGAAATCCCTTGGCCTGAACGTCGAGCTGGACAACCGGGCGGCGTGAACCGCGGCCCCGACCAAAGACGCTTCCCCCCACCAAGGGTGAGATACGCATGAACGAGTTGATGAAGATCCTGGGTCAGACCGGTCAGGCCATGACCTTCGACCAGATCAAGATCCAGATGGCCAGCCCGGAGCAGATCCGGAGCTGGTCGTATGGCGAAATCAAGAAGCCTGAGACCATCAACTACCGCACCTTCAAGCCGGAGCGGGACGGGTTGTTCTGCGCCCGCATCTTCGGCCCGATCAAGGACTACGAGTGCCTGTGCGGCAAGTACAAGCGGATGAAGTTCCGCGGCATCATCTGCGAGAAATGCGGCGTCGAGGTCACGCTGGCCAAGGTGCGGCGCGAGCGGATGGGGCATATCGAGCTCGCCTCCCCGGTCGCGCATATCTGGTTCCTCAAGTCGCTGCCCAGCCGGATCGGGCTGATGGTCGATCTGACGCTGAAGGAGCTCGAGAAGATCCTGTATTTCGAGAGCTACGTGGTGCTGGAACCCGGCACCACCGATCTCAAGCTGCATCAGCTGCTCAATGAAGACCAGCTGATGGCCAAGCAGGACGAGTTTGGCGACGACCAGTTCGAGGTCGGCATCGGCGCCGAAGCGATCAAGAAGGTCCTGCACAAGATCGACCTCGGCGCCGACAAGACCCGGTTGCACCAGGAGCTGCGGGAAACCGGCAGCGAGGCCAAGCGCAAGAAGCTGGTCAAGCGCCTGAAGCTGATCGAGGCGTTCGGCGAGTCCGGTGCCAAGCCCGAGTGGATGATCCTGGAAGTGGTCCCGGTGATCCCGCCCGAGCTGCGCCCGCTGGTGCCGCTCGATGGCGGCCGGTTCGCCACCTCCGACCTGAACGACCTGTATCGTCGCGTCATCAACCGCAACAACCGCCTGAAGCGGCTGATCGAGCTGCGCGCGCCCGACATCATCGTGCGCAACGAGAAGCGCATGCTCCAGGAATCGGTCGATGCGCTGTTCGACAACGGCCGCCGCGGCCGGGCGATCACGGGAGCCAACAAGCGCCCGCTGAAGTCGCTGTCCGACATGCTGAAGGGCAAGCAGGGCCGCTTCCGGCAGAACCTGCTGGGCAAGCGCGTCGATTACTCGGGCCGCTCGGTGATCGTGGTCGGCCCGGAGCTCAAGCTCCATCAGTGCGGGCTGCCGAAGAAGATGGCGCTCGAACTGTTCAAGCCGTTCATCTACGCCAAGCTGGAGAAATACGGCCACGCCACCACCATCAAGGCCGCCAAGCGGATGGTGGAGAAGGAGCGTCCCGAGGTGTGGGACATCCTGGAAGAGGTGATCCGGGAACATCCGGTGATGCTCAACCGCGCCCCCACGCTGCACCGGCTGGGGATCCAGGCGTTCGAGCCGGTCCTGATCGAGGGCAAGGCGATCCAGCTGCACCCGCTGGTCTGCACCGCCTTCAACGCGGATTTCGACGGCGACCAGATGGCGGTGCACGTGCCGCTGTCGCTGGAAGCGCAGCTCGAAGCCCGCGTGCTGATGATGTCCACCAACAACATCCTCAGCCCGGCGAACGGCAAGCCGATCATCGTGCCGAGCCAGGACATCGTGCTGGGCCTCTATTACATCTCGATCGAGACGCCCGAATACCGCGCGATGCCCGACCAGGACGCGCCGGCCTTCGGCACCATGGGCGAGATCGAGCATGCGCTGCATGCCCGCGCCATCACCCTGCACGACAAGATCAAGGCGCGCTGGGAAGCGGTGGACATCAACGGCAACCTGATCCGCTCGATCGTGGTCACCACGCCGGGGCGGATGATGATCGCCCAGATCCTGCCGCGCCATCCGGACATCCCGTTCGCGCTCATCAACAAGCAGCTGACGAAGAAGAACGTCTCCGACGTCATCGACGCGGTGTATCGCCACTGCGGTCAGAAGGAGTGCGTGATCTTCGCCGACCGCATGATGGGCCTCGGCTTCACCCAGGCGGCCAAGGCCGGCATCTCCTTCGGCAAGGACGACCTCATCATCCCGAAGGAAAAGGGAGAGATGATCCGCCGCACCCAGACCGAGGTGAAGGAGTTCGAGACCCAGTACCAGGAGGGCCTGATCACCTCCGGCGAACGCTACAACAAGGTGGTGGACGCCTGGTCGCGCTGCACGGACGAAGTCGCCGGCGCGATGATGAAGGAGATCAGCAAGCAGGAAGCCGGCAAGCCCACCAACTCGGTGTGGATGATGAGCCATTCCGGCGCCCGCGGTTCGCCGGCGCAGATGCGCCAGCTCGCCGGCATGCGCGGCCTGATGGCCAAGCCGTCCGGTGAGATCATCGAGCAGCCGATCATCGCCAACTTCAAAGAAGGCCTGTCGGTCCTCGAATACTTCAACTCGACCCACGGCGCCCGCAAGGGGCTGGCGGACACCGCGCTCAAGACCGCGAACTCCGGCTACCTCACCCGCCGGCTGGTGGACGTGGCGCAGGACTGCATCATCGTCGAGGAAGATTGCGGCACCGAGCGCGGCCTGACCGTGCGCGCGGTGATGGACGGCGGCGAGGTGGTCTCCTCGCTCTCCGAACGCATCCTGGGCCGCACCACGGCCGAGGACGTGATCGATCCGACCACCGGCGCGGTCATCCTGCCGCGCAACACCCTGGTCGAGGAGGAATCGGCCGAGCAGATCGAGCAGGCCGGGGTGGAGTCGATGAAGATCCGTTCCGTGCTCACCTGCGAGGCCCGCATCGGCGTCTGCGGCCATTGCTACGGGCGCGACCTTGCCCGCGGCACACCGGTGAACATCGGCGAGGCGGTGGGCGTGATCGCCGCCCAGTCGATCGGCGAGCCGGGCACCCAGCTGACCATGCGCACCTTCCACATCGGTGGCGCGGCGCAGCGCGGTGCCGAGCAGTCGGCCGTGGAAGCCAGCCACGAGGGCACCGTGGTTGTGAAAAACCGCAACGTGGTGCTGAACAGCCAGGGCACCCCGGTCGTCATGTCCCGCAACTGCGAGATCGTGCTGTCCGACGACAAGGGCCGCGAGCGCGCCCGCTTCCGCGTCCCCTACGGCGCCAGGCTGCTGGTGGACGAAGGCCAGCAGGTGGCGCGCGCGCAGAAGCTGGCGGAATGGGACCCCTTCACCCTGCCGATCATCACCGAGCAGGCGGGCAAGGTCGAATATATCGACCTGATCGAAGGCGCCACGCTGGTCGAGCGGATGGACGAGGTCACCGGTCTCACGTCCAAGGTGGTCGTGGACTACAAGCAGGGGGCGAAAAGCGCCGACCTGCGCCCGCGGCTGCAGCTCAAGGACGCCAAGGGCGAGGTCATCCGCCTGCCCGGCGGATCGGACGCGCGCTACTTCCTGTCGCCCGACTCGATCCTCTCGGTCGATAACGGCGCGCAGGTCGCGGTGGGCGACGTGCTCGCGCGCATCCCGCGCGAAGGCAGCAAGACCCGCGACATCACCGGCGGTCTGCCGCGCGTGGCCGAGCTGTTCGAAGCCCGCCGCCCGAAGGACCACGCGGTGATTGCCGAGAACGACGGCCAGGTGGAGTTCGGCAAGGACTACAAGGCCAAGCGCCGCATCGTCGTGAAGAACGACGAGACCGGCGAGGAAACCGAGTACCTGATCCAGAAGGGCAAGCACATCTCGGTGCAGGAGGGCGACTTCGTCCGCCGCGGCGATCCGCTGGTCGATGGCCCGCGGGTGCCGCACGACATCCTGAAGGTGCTCGGCGTCGAGGCGCTGTCGGACTACCTGGTGAACGAGATCCAGGACGTCTATCGGCTCCAGGGCGTGAAGATCAACGACAAGCACATCGAGGTGATCGTCCGCCAGATGCTCCAGAAGGTGGAGATCATCGATCCGGGCGACACCACCTACCTGACCGGCGAGCAGGTGGACCGGCTGGAGTTCGAGCAGGTGAACGCCAAGCTGCTGAAGGACGACCGTCCGGCGGTGGCGATGCCGGTGCTGCAGGGCATCACCAAGGCCAGCCTGCAAACGAACAGCTTCATCTCGGCGGCCTCCTTCCAGGAGACCACGCGGGTGCTGACCGAAGCGGCCACGGCCGGGAAGGTCGATAACCTGACCGGGCTGAAGGAAAACGTGATCGTCGGCCGGCTGATCCCGGCGGGCACCGGGGCGATGATGAGCCGGCTGCGGGCGATCGCCGCCGGACGCGATCAGCGCACACTGTCGCCCACCGTCACCGCGGCGCTGGAGGAGGCGAAGGCGGCCGAGTAACGCCCGGGGAACGACAGCGCGGGGGGATCGGGCCGATCCCCCCGCGCTCGGGTAACTCAGGCAAGGGGAGGCAGACCATGCGGCGGCTGTTCGGCGGCACCGCGGACCAGACGACCGACTACGCGGTCACGCACACCGAGGCGGAGTGGCGGGCAAAGCTCAGCCCGGCGCAGTTCAAGGTGCTGCGCGAGCACGGCACCGAACGGGCCGGCACCAGCCCGCTCGATCGGGAAAAGCGCCCCGGCGTCTTCATCTGCGCGGGCTGCGCGCAGGCCCTGTTCGACGCCGGCGCGAAATTCGACAGCGGCACCGGCTGGCCCAGCTTCACCGCCCCGCTGCCGGGGGCGGTCGGGACCACCGACGATCGCAGCTTCTTCATGCACCGCACCGAGGTGCATTGCAGCCGCTGCGGCGGCCATCTCGGCCACGTCTTTCCGGACGGACCGGCCCCGACCGGGCAGCGCTACTGCATGAACGGCGCTGCCATGGACTTCAAGCCGGAGTAACCCGCGGCTACCCCGGCGTCCCGCCGGCGCGGTGGTGCGCGGCAAGGAACGAAGACAGATGCGCCGCCATCTCCGGATCCGGCGTCTTCACCAGATCCTTGTTCAGCGTCCCGAGCAGTTTCGCCGCCGTGGCGCGATCCAGCGCCTCGGTCAGCAACCCCAGGCGGCGGTCGGGCGCGACGAGAACCAGGGCGGCGAACTCGCCGCGCGCGCCGGCGGCGTTCACCGCCGCGGCCACGGAACGGACGAACGCGTCCTCCGCCATGCGATGCAGATCGTGCCGCGGCGCGATGGCGTGATGCGCGGGATTCGCGCTCTCGAAGCTCCGTCCCGGCCGGTCGGTGCCGAGGTCGCTGGTCCGCTGGTGCGCGTCGGGGTCGTCCTGGCGGCTGACGGTCCGCAAGACCCCGGCCGCGTCGGGGTGCAGGAACCGCGCGTGGGCGCCATCGGCCACAACGACAAGCAGCGAGGGGGAGTGGGGCATCGGGTCGCCTCCGTTCAAACAGGGCCGAACTCTGCCCCCTCCCCTGCCCGACCGCGTTGACCTGCGTCAAAAAAATTGCGCGACAATTCCGCCGACGTTTGATCCAGATCAATGAACCCCCACCCGAGGCATGGTCTTTACCGCGTGCCGGCACTGCACTGACGCGCCGGAGCTTGCGTTTCCTCCCTGAACTTGGCGGCGTCCCAACGGACGCCGCCATTATTTTTTTGCCCGCCCCCGGACGCCCCCCTGAATGCCCAGGCCGTTCGCTTGCGTCCCCCTGTCGCGGGTCGCTATGCAGGCAGGTGCGCGACGGCGGCTTGCGATCCAACCTCCCGTCCAAGGGGCCGCGCGCGGCTGGTCACGGCTGAGCGAAGCAAACCAGGAAGGCCTCACCATCATGCAGATCAAACGACGTACCCTGCTCGGCACCGCGGCGGCGGCCGCGGCACTGCCGATGCCGGCGCTGGCCCAGGGCGAATCGGCCCAGGTGCTGAAATTCGTGCCCCAGGCCAATCTCACCTCGCTGGATCCGATCTGGACCACGGCAGCGGTGACGGCCGAGCACGCCTATTATGTGTTCGATACGCTGTATGCGGTCGATTCGCAGTTCAAGCCGCACCCGCAGATGGCCGCGGGCCATACGGTCTCGGCCGATGGCAAGACCTACACGATCAAGCTGCGCGACGGGCTGTTCTTCCACGACGGCACGCCGGTGCGCGCGGCGGACTGCGCCGCCAGCCTGAAGCGCTGGGCGGCGCGCGACACCTTCGGCATCACGGTCGCCACCTTCGTCGATGCATGGGTCGCCAAGGACGACAAGACGCTGGAAGTACGCCTCAAGCAGCCCTTCCCGCTGCTGATCGACGCGCTGGCCAAGCCCGCCTCCTCCTCCCCGTTCATCATGCCGGAACGGCTGGCCAAGACCGACCCGGCGACGCAGATCACCGAGATGGTGGGCTCCGGTCCCTACATGTTCGACCCGAAGGAGTACGTCTCCGGCAGCCGGGTCGTGTATCACAAGTTCGCCAAATACAGCCCCCGGCAGGAGGCGCCGAGCTGGTATTCGGGCGGCAAGGTCGGGCATTTCGAGCGGGTGGAATGGCACGTCATCCCCGACCCCGCCACCGCCTCGGCGGCGCTGCAATCGGGCGAGATCGACTGGTGGGAGCTCGTGCTCGCCGACCTGATCCCGATGCTGAAACAGCAGAAATCGGTGCGGATCGGCATCGCCGACCCGGCCGGCTACATGGGCGTGATCCGCTTCAACGAGCTGTTCCCGCCGTTCAATAACCCGCTGATGCGCCAGGCGGTGATGCATACCGTGGATCAGCAGGAATACATGCGCGCGGTGACCGGCAACGACACCTCGGCGTTCCGCGAGTGCCATTCGTTCTTCCCCTGCGGCACGCCGTACGGCAACCCGATCTCCCCCGATCCGATGGCGAAGGCGAACTGGGATCTGGCCCACAAGCTGGTCAAGCAGGCCGGCTACAAGGGCGAAAAGATCGTCATCCTCAACCCCACCGACTTCCCGACCATCCAGCCGTTCGGGGAGATCACCTACGCCAACCTCAAGAAGCTGGGCCTGAACGTGCAGCTGGTGGAGACCGACTGGGGCACGGTGGTGCAGCGGCGCGGGCTCAAGACGCCGATCGACAAGGGCGGGTGGAGCATCTTCCATACCTGGTGGACCGGCGACGGGATCGTCAATCCAGCGATCAACCCGATCCTGCGCGGCCAGGGCGGCAAGGGCTGGTTCGGCTGGTACAAGAGCGCGGCGATGGAAGCGCTGAACGGCAAGTGGCTGCTGGCGAAGACCGATGCCGACCGCCTGGCGATCGTCGCCGCCATGCAGAAGCTGGCCTTCCACGACGCGCCGACGGTACCGCTCGGCCTGTTCTACATCCACACCGCCTATCGGAGCTCGCTGGCCGGCAAGATCGACGCGCCGTCGGCGGTGCCCTGGGGCATCCACCGGGTCTAGACCCGGACCGCCGACTGCCGGCCACGGAAACGCCTGCCCGCAGGCGCGTTCGGGCGGAACCTTCACCTCTCCCGCGGCGCGGGAAAGGTGATCCCCGTCCCCGAACCCTCCTGTTGTCACCCCCGATGCGCGTCGGCGGGGGACGCGGTCAGGCAGCCAGGCGCGCCCATTCGCGCCGCACGTCCTCCGGCGCGCGCAGCGGCGCGGACCAGGAAATCCGGACCGTCGCCGGCGGCTCAGCGTCCGGCGGTTCGCCCGCCGGCGCAGGCGCTACGTCGCACCCGTCCGCGTCGATCGCCACGACCTCCCACGCCACGCCTTCCGCCGCGCCCGCCAGCCGTGCCAGCAGGCTCCGCTGCGTCCGGTTGGCCTCCGCCATCAGTGCCGCCTCGGCCGCGGCCACCGCGGCAACCGCGACCGGGTCGGGCAGGAGCGAGGCCGCCCGCAGCCGGGCCGCCCGCCCGAACCCACCCACCAGCAGGCCGGCGGCAGGGGTCATCCGCCACACGTGGAAATCGCCGAATCCGGCATACAGCGCGGCATAGGGATGGATCGCCAGGTAGCGCGCCAGCAGCGCCGGATCGTCCACAGGCTCCGCCGTCCCGGTCACCGTCAGCCGGGGCGTGGTCTGCGGGTTGGCGCCCTGCGGCGACCCGCTCACCAGCACCGCGCAGCGCGGATCGGCACGCAGATGGCGCGTATGCTCGGCGAGGTCGGAGAGCAGCAGCAGCACCGCCCCGTCCGGCGCCGTGGCCGGCGTGACCAGGGAGGCGAAGGGCTGGCCGTCCGCCTGGCTCGCCAGCGCCCCGGACCGCGCCGCGCGCAGCAGGCAGCGCGCCGGCCAAGCGGAAGACGCGCCCGCTACCCCACCCGCTGCGCCACCCGAATTGGCCGTTTCGTCCGCACGCGCCATAGTGAACTCCCCTGTCCCAAGCCACACATCCTGCTCCACCGGCACGGCCCGGCGGCAGGAACCCCGGCTCACCCCCGGCCAGGAAGGAACCGAGATGACCAAGCAGACCATCGCCCTGGTGGACGACGACCGCAACATCCTGACCAGCGTCGCGATGACGCTGGAGCAGGAGGGCTTCCTGGTGCGCACCTATACCGATGGCGAGAGCGCGCTCCAGGGCCTGACCGCCCGGCCGGCCGATCTCGCGGTCCTGGATATCAAGATGCCGCGGATGGACGGCATGGAGCTGCTGCAGCGGCTGCGCCAGCGCAGCTCCATGCCGGTGATCTTCCTCACCTCCAAGGATGAGGAGGTGGACGAGCTCATGGGTCTCAGGCTCGGCGCCGACGACTACATCACCAAGCCGTTCAGCCAGCGCCTGCTGCTGGAGCGCATCCGCGCCCTGCTGCGGCGCAACGAGGCCTCCCGCGCGGAAGGGTCGGGTGCGGCGCCGGGGGGTGTGATGGTGCGCGGCGACCTCACGCTGGACGAGACCAAGCACCAGTGCCTGTGGAAGGGCCAGGACATCCAGCTGACCGTCACCGAGTTCCTGCTGGTGAAGGCGCTGTCCGCCCGTCCCGGCATGGTGAAAAGCCGCGACCAGCTGATCGATGCCGCCTATGGCGAGAACATCTACGTGGACGACCGCACGATCGACAGCCACGTCAAGCGGGTGCGCAAGAAGTTCCGCAACGTCGATGACAATTTCGACGCCATCGAGACGCTCTACGGCATCGGCTACCGCTACAAGGAACCCTGAGGTGCCCGAGGCGCCGGTCCCCGGCCAGGCCGATCAGCCCAGGACCGCGCCGCACCACCAGCGCCCAGCGCCCCGGCCGCGCTGGGTTTCGCCGCTGATGCGGCGCATTCTGCTGGTGAACCTGGTCCCGCTGGCGCTGCTGCTGGCCGCGCTGTTGTATCTCGATCAGTACCAGAACGGCTTGCTGGAAGCCGAGGTGCAGGCATTGCGCGAGCAGGCGCGCGTCTATGCCGGGGCGCTGGCGGAAAGCGCGGTGCGGGTGCAGGGCACGCATGCCCAGATCATCCCGGAGATCGCGCGCCCGCTGCTGTGGCGGCTGACCGAACCCACCCCGGACGCCCAGGCCCGGCTCTATGCGCCGGACGGCACGGTGATCGCCGATTCCGCCCTGGGCCTGTCCGGACGCGCCGCCGGCCATCCCGAGTCGCTGCCGCCGCCGATCGCGCACGGGCCGATCCTGGCCGCCATCGGCTGGGCATACGACCGGCTGCTGGCCCTGCTGCCGCACCAGACCGCGAGTCCGGTCGATCTGTCGCCTGGCGGCGCCGGCGTGGAATGGCAGCCGAACGTGAAGGAGGAGCTTCGGCTGTCCAGCTCCGACCGCTCGCGCGAGATGCCGCCCTATATCCGGCGCACGCGCGGCAACCGGCTGCTGGTGACGGTGGCCGAACCGGTGCAGCGCGACAAGCAGACCGTCGGTATCATCCTGTTGACGCGCGAGGCGCGCGAGGTCGATGCCAGCCTGTTCGCGGTGCGGATGTCGATCCTCGGCCTGTTCGCCCTGGCGCTGGCGCTGACGGTGCTGCTGTCGTGGTACATGTCGCTGACCATCGCCCGGCCGATCCTGGAACTCGCCGGCGCCGCGGCGGAGATGCGCGAGGCCGAGGGCCGTACCGGCAGCGTGCCGCGGGCGTTGCTGGTGCGCCACGACGAAATCGGCGCGCTCGCGGTGGCGCTGGCCGATTCGGAAGTGGCGCTGTGGCAGCGGATGGACGCGATCGAGCGCTTCGCCGCCGATGTCGCGCATGAGATCAAAAATCCGCTCAGCTCGATCCGCAGCGCGATCGAGACGCTGCGGCGGCTGGAGGATCCGGCGCGCCACAAGCAGCTGCTGGCGATCATGGCCGACGACGTCACCCGGCTGAACCGGCTGATTACCGATGTCTCCGACGCCTCGCGGCTCGATGCGGAACTGTCGCGCGTAGTCACCGAACGGGTCGATCTGGCGCCGATGCTGCGCATGCTGAAGGAGCTGCAGGATGCGACGCGCGGGGCGGGCGATCCGCAGATCGTGCTGCAAGTGCCGGGCACGGGGCTTTACGTGCGCGGGGTGGAGGACCGGCTGGTCCAGGTGTTCCGCAACCTCATCGGCAACGCCGAGTCCTTCAGCCCGCCGGATGGGCGGATCACGGTGGCGGCGCGCCAGAGCGGGGAATGGCTGGACGTAACAGTGGAAGATGAGGGGCCGGGCATTCCCGAAGGCAAGCTCGAGCAGATTTTTGACCGCTTCTATTCCGAACGCCCGCGCGACGAGCGCTTCGGTCAGCACTCGGGGCTGGGCCTGGCGATCAGCCGGCAGATCGTGGAGGCGCTGCGCGGCAAGCTGACGGCGGAGAACATCCGCGACGACGCCGGCGCCGTGCGCGGCGCCCGCTTCATCGTGCGGCTGCCGGTGGGGTGAAGAACCCACCTCTCCCGCGTTGCGGGAGAGGTGATCGGCGGCCGGGCCAGCGCAGCGGGCGGCTGCCCCGCGTCGGTCCCGTTCAGACGTCCGGCTGTTCGGCGCCCGGCTCGAACATCGTGGCCGGATCGAACTCGGCCTCGGGTTCTTCCTCCGCCTCGGCGGTGATGCGTTCCCCGCGCGCCTGCTTCTCCGCCTCGTCCGGGCTGCGCGCGACGTTCACGGTGACCGGGATGGAGACCTCCGGGTGCAGCACGACGCGCACCTTCGCCAGCCCCAGGCTCTTGATCGGGTGCTCCAGCACCACCTGCTGGCGGGTCACGGTGAGACCGCCGGCGGTGCAGGCCTCGGCGATGTCGCGGCCGGAGACGGAGCCGTAGAGGCTGCCCGACTCGCCGGCCTGGCGGATCACCACCACGATCAGGCTGCCGATGCGCTCGGCGACCCGTTCGGCCTCCTCGCGGCGCTTGATGTTCTGCGCTTCCAGCTGCGCGCGCTGTTCGGCGAACCGTTCCAGGTTCTGCTTGTTGGCGCGAATCGCCTTCTTCTGCGGCAACAGGTAGTTGCGGGCGTAGCCAGGCTTGACCTTCACGATCTCGCCCATCTGCCCCAGCTGTTCGACGCGCTGGAGCAGGATCAGTTCCACGGCGGGCATGGCGTGCTCCTCAGACCAGGACGTAGGGCAGCAGGGCGAGGAAGCGGGCGCGCTTGATCGCCAGCGCCAGCTCGCGCTGCTTCTTGCCCGAGACGGCGGTGATGCGCGACGGCACGATCTTGCCGCGCTCGGACAGGAAGCGCGACAGCAGGCGCACGTCCTTGTAGTCGATCTTCGGCGCGTTCGGGCCGGAGAACGGGCAGGACTTGCGACGGCGGTAGAACGGCCGGCGGGCGCCGACGGCGGAGCGGCGGGCGGCGGGATTGATATCGGTGGTGTCGGACATGGGTCTCTCTCCTGCGCGCGCTTATTCTTCGACCGGGCCGCGGGCATCGCCGGCGAGATCGTCGCGCGCGCGGAATTCCTCGCGGTCGTCGAAGCCACGGCGGCGGCCGCTGTCGAACCGGCCGGCCGGGCGCGGGCCGCGGAAGCCGCGTTCGCGCTCCTCCGACTTGCGCGACAGGATCGCCGAGGGCGCCTCGTCGATCTCCTCCACGCGGAGCGTCATGAAGCGGAGCACGTCCTCGTTCAGCCGCAGCTGGCGCTCCATCTCGGTGACGAAGGCGGGCTTGGCGTCGAGGCCGAGCAGGACGTAGTGGCCCTTGCGGTTCTTCTTGACCCGATAGGCCAGGGTGCGCAGACCCCAGTATTCGCGCTTCTTGAGCGCGCCGCCGTCGGTTTCAAGCTGGGCGGCGACGCCGTCGGCGATCGCGTCCACCTGCTGTTGCGTGAGGTCGTTGCGTGCGATCAGCACGCATTCATAAAGCGGCATTCTGGTCTCCCTCTGGATGGTGTCGGCCCGCGGCCCCGGACCGGTCGGGGGGGCGCGCATCCCGCCCCAAGGGGGGAAGGATGCCGGGCATAGCCGGGGACGTTGCCGTCGCCCCGGCAGGGAAGGGCGGGCGTTAAGCACGGATCGACACAGGACGCAAGCCAGGGCAGGCCGTCGCGCGGGGTTTGCGCTCGCCGCCAAGCGCCGGCACGCTCGCTCCCGCGTGCGCACTCCAGCCCCCCGGACCCCATGACGCCACACGACATGACGCCACACGACGAGAGTTTCGACTTCATCGTGACCGGCGCCGGCTCGGCCGGCTGCGCGGTGGCCGCACGGCTGTCGGAATCGGGCCGCCACCGCGTGCTGCTGCTGGAAGCCGGGGTGCGCGACCGCAACCCGTGGATCCATATCCCGATCGGCTACGCCAAGCTGTTCTGCGACCCCAAGCACAACTGGATGTTCGACAGCGAGCCGGTGGCCGCGCTGAACAACCGCACCATGTACCAGCCGCGCGGCAAAGTGCTGGGCGGCACCAGCGCGATCAACGGCATGGTGTACATGCGCGGCAACCACGCCGACTACGACGACTGGCGCCAGCGCGGCTGCGAGGGGTGGGACTGGGACTCGGTGCTGCCCTATTTCCGCAAGGCCGAGGACCAGGCGCGCGGCGCCGACGCATTCCACGGCACCGGCGGCCCGCTGCACGTGTCCGACCAGCCGCAGCGCTGGGAACTGGCGGACGCGCTCCTGGCCGCCTGCCAGCAGGCCGGCATCCCGCCCAACCCGGACTTCAACGGCGCAACCCAGGAGGGCTGCGGCTACTACCAGACCACCACCAAGAACGGCCAGCGCTGGAGCAGCGCGGTCGCCTATCTGCTGCCCGCCCGCGACCGCCCCAACCTGAAAGTGGAAACCGAGGCGCACGCCACCCGCGTGCTGATCGAAAACGGCCGCGCCGTCGGCGTGGAATACCGCACCCCAGCCGGGCCGCGCACCGCGCGCGCGCGCGGCGAGGTGATCGTCTCCGGCGGCGTCTACGGCTCACCGCAGCTTCTCTTGCTGTCCGGCATCGGTCCCGGCGCGCACCTGGCCGGCATGGGCATTCCCGTGCTGCGCGACCTGCCGGCGGTCGGCGCCAATCTGCACGATCACTTCAACAGCTACGTGACCTTCCGCTGCACCAAGCCGATCACGCTGAACGAACTCAACCGCAGCGCCTGGCGCAAGCTGAAGGCAGGCGCGCAGTACGTGCTGACCCGCTCCGGCCAGATGGCCGGCAACGGCCTGTATGCAGGCGCCTTCGTGCGCTCCGACCCGGCGCTGGAGCGGCCGGACCTGCAAATCAACATGTTCGCCTGGAGCGTGCTCGAACGCACGCGCAACGGCATCCAGTCCCACCCGTTTCCCGGCTTCTCGATCAGCCCGGTGCATCTGCGTCCCGAGGGCCGCGGCACGGTGCGACTCAAGCATCCCGACCCGCTGGCGCCGCCGGAGATCCGCTTCGAATTCCTGAAGACCCACTACGATCTGAACGCCATGCTGATGGGCATGAGGCTTGCCCGCACGATCGCCGCGCAGCCGGCGCTGGCGCCCTATATCGTCGCCGAAACGCTGCCCGGTCCCATCGTCGCGACGGATGCCGAATGGGAAGCCGACATCCGCGCCCGCGGGGTCTCCAACCTGCATCCGGTCGGCACCTGCCGGATGGGCACGGGGGCGGACGCGGCGGTGGACCCGCGGCTGCGCGTGCACGGCGTAGCGGGGCTGCGGGTCGCGGATGCCTCGGTGATGCCGGCGATCGTGGCCGGCAACACCAACGCGCCGTCGATCATGATCGGCGAGAAATGCGCCGCCATGGTGCTGGCCGACGCGGCGGCGGCGTAACGCGCGAAACGGCGGACCGGCTCAGTCCCGGTCGCCCCAACCGCCATGGCCCCAACCGCGGCCGCCCCAGCCGTCGTGGTCCCAACCCCGGTCGCCCCAGCCGCCGACGGACAAGCCCACGGTCGGCGCCACGCCGTAGCCATACGGATACCCGTAGCCGTAGCCATACCCGTAGCCGGGATAGGCGACGCAGCCGCCCAGCGCGGCGGCAAGCCCAAGTGCCGCCAGCAGGCGGAGAGTGGACGGACGAAGGCGCACGGACATGAACTTCGCTCCTGATCGCTTCGACCCGGAGCAGTCTGCATACGATCGCGGCGGTTTGGTGACGCAAAGGGTCGTGATTTCGCCATGGTGTGTCGCCATATCTCCGGCATGGCCGGATGCCGCAGTTCCGAATCGGAAGCGTGCCGGGGGATGACTGGGCGAAAACACCGCGCGATCCGACGCTTCCGCAGCCCCGAGAGGTTTCCGCACCACCGCCTCGCCTGTCGTCTTCCAATGCTCTGTGCCCAATGAACGCCCGCGAGGACCCATGCGCCCGCACCATATCGCCTATCGGCTGACCGCCGCCCTCGTGGCGTCGGGAATGATCCTTGGCCCGGTGGCGCCCGCGTTGGGCCAGGAATTGCCCGGGCCGGGCGCCAACGGGCCGGAGGTGTCTCCTCCGCTCAGGGTCGGGCGACTGGCCTGGGCCCGCGGCAATGTCTCCTACCGCCAGGCGGGGCAGAGCGACTGGACCCCAGCGGTGGTGAACTACCCGGTGGCGCAGGGCGACTCGCTCTGGACCGCGCCCGGCGCGACGGCGGGACTTCAGGTCTCGGACACTGAGCTGGACCTCAACTCGAACGCCGAACTCGATCTCGACCAGTTGGGCGACCGGACGCTGGAAGGCACGGTCCCGCAAGGCGAGGTGTATGTGCGGGTGCGCAGCCTGGCGCCGCAGGAAACCTACACGCTGGTCACGCCGCGCGGGACGGTCGTGATCGCCACGCCGGGCCGCTACGCCGTGGCCGCCGGCAGCACGGAAAGCCCGACGCTGGTCACGGTGTTCGACGGCGCGGCCCGGATCGAGGGACCGCAGACGCTCGATCTCGGCCCGCACCAGACCGCGCAGCTGAACGGCGACGGCCAGCAGGTGACGGTGCAGATGTCGCCGGCGCTGCGCGATGCCTTTCTCGATTCGATGCTGGCGCGTGAGCGCCCGCGCCCGGCGATGGCGGTGGCGCCGCCGCCGCTGGTGCAGCTGATGCCGGGCGGCGCGGACCTCGCCGACTACGGCCAGTGGGCGCCGAGCCCCGACTACGGTCCGGTGTGGTATCCGCAGGTCGCACCCGGCTGGGTGCCCTACCGCGAGGGCCATTGGGCCTATGTCCCGCCGTGGGGCTGGACCTGGATCGATGACGATCCCTGGGGCTTCGCGCCGTTCCACTATGGCCGCTGGGTAGAGATCGGTCCGCGCTGGGCCTGGGTGCCCGGCGTCGCGACCGTGTCGGTGGCCTTCCCGGTCTACGCGCCGGCGCTGGTGACGTTCTTCGACGTCGGCACCGGCTTCGCCGCCGGTGTCGCGGTGGGCGCGCTGCTGTCCGGCTCGGTCGGCTGGGTGCCGCTCGGCCCGCGCGAGCCCTGGCATCCCTGGTTCCGTGCCAGCCCGCGCTACGTGCGGGACGTGAACATCGTCCACGTGACGAACATCAACACGATCAATAACGTCAACATCAACAACGTCACCATCAACCGGTTCAGCAACGCACGCGCGGCGACGATGGTGCCGGCGGGGACGATGCTCGCCTCCCGCCAGGTGCGCGGCGCGGCCAGGCCGGTGCCGGCGGCGCTGCTGAACCGGTCGCGCCCGGTGCTCGGGCGCCAGCCGCTGCCGCCGACGCAGGCGACCGCGGGCGTGACCCCGGCCCTGGCACAACGGCTGCGCATCGCCCCGGCGCCGGCCGCGCTGCGGGCGCCGCCGCCCAGGCTGGCGGCCGGCCCCGCGCCGCATCCGGTTGCCGCGACCTCCGGACCGCGCGCCCACCTGCCGGCGCTGGCCCCGCCGAAAGGGCGCCCCGTGCTTGCGCCGGGTGCGGCGCCACGCGGGCCGCAACCGGTTAACGCGCCGGGCGCGCGCCCGGCCGGTGTCGTCGCGCCACACGGCCCCGGCGTGGCTCCCGCGCCGCACGCCCCTGGCGGACCCCTCGCCCCGCACGCCCCTGGCGGACCCCTCGCCCCGCGCGCCCCTGGCGCGACTCCTGCCCCGCGCGCGCCTGGCGCGACTCCTGCCCCGCGCGCCCCTGGCGCGACCCCGGCATTGCGCGCCCCTGGCGCGACCCCGGCATTGCGTGCCCCGGGGGCGACTCCCGCGCTACGGGCGCCTGGTGCGAAGCCGGGAGCGCCCGGTGTTCGCGCGCCGCAGCCGACGACCCGTCAGGCGGTGCCCGCCGCGCGCGGTCCGCAGGCAATTCCGCAAGTGAATGGCGGGCGGGTGGGGCCGGTGGCCCCCGGCGGACGGGTGGGGCCGATGGCCCCCGGCGTGCCGGCTTTGCGGGCGCCAGGCACTTTGCCGCCGGGCGTGCAATCCCGACCGCAGGCGCCACGAACCAGCCCGACAAGCCCGCGTGTGATCGGGCCGCAGCCGAGCCGCGCGCCCTCGCCCGCACCCGCTCGGGTGGCACCGCGTCCGGCAGCACCAAACGTCGTTGCGCCGACCTATCGTGCTACGCCGACTACGCCCGCCTACCGTCCGGCGCCGCCGCTGCGGGCGACCCCGGCGCCGGCGTACCGGCCAGCGCCCGCACCGCGACCGGCGCCGGCTCCCGCGTACCGTCCCACCCCGGCGCCCGCCTACCACCCGCCGGCTCCGGTTTACCGCGCGCCGGCGGCCCCCGCGTATCGTCCGCCGCCGGCCCCAGCCTACCACCCGCCGCCGGCGCCCGCCTACCGTCCGCCGCCGGCGCCCGCCTACCGCCCACCGCCGGCTGCCCGGCCTGCTCCGGCGCCGGCGCAGCGCCAGCCGGCCCCCAACGAGCAGAACCGCAAACGGCCATGATGAAACGGCGATCCGGAACTGGGAGGGCGGCGGTCGCCGCTCTCCCACGCCCGGGTTCCCCACCCCTTGGGCACCCGAGGGTTCGGCCCTCGGCCAGGATTCCACTTTCCGAAACGGGCTGGAGTGCCTACACTCAATTGTCACGATGAGGATGCGTCCAAAACGCTGGCCGGGCAGGGCTCTCGACCTCCTGCTGTTCGTCCCCGCGCTGCTGTTCGTGGTGAGCGAACACGTGCTGTGGGCTGGGTCGCGCGCGCTGTTGCGCTCAATCGCTGGCCTCTCCGCGGTGCGCGCGGCGCATCTCTGGCTGGGCCTGCTGCCGCCCTATGCCGCTTTGCCAGTGTTCCTGGTGCCCGACCTGTTCAGCCACGCCTCGGAACTCTGGGCCGGAGTGCTGCTGGCGCGCGGCCACATGCTCGCCGCCACGCTGCTCGTGGTGCTCGGCAAGGGGCTGGCGACCGTCGTGCTGGTGTGGATCTACCAGGCCTGCGAGCCGGCGCTGCTGCGCGTCGCCTGGTTCGCCCGGCTCCACCACGCGGTGCTGCGGCTGCGGGGGCGGGTGCTGGACCGCGTGCGCCCCGCCCGGGCCTGGCTCGTCGCCGTTCTGCCCCGGTCGGCCACCTCCGGCTGGCATGTGACGCGCCGCTTCCGCTGGCTGCGCCGGCGGGTGGCCGTCGGGCTGCTGCCGATCCGGCCGCGCAACTGAACCTCCCGCGCGCCGCTTCCCACCTGTCAGGGCTGGCACCATGAGCGGCCCCCCTCCCCCGCTGCCCCACGCCGCGGACGCGCCCGCGCTGCACATCCCGCCGCCCGGCTTCCTGGCCGATCCGGCCCTCGCCCACGTGCTGGATGCTCTGCCCGACGCGCGCGTGGTGGGCGGAGCGGTGCGCGACGCGCTGCTGGGGCTGCCCATGGCCGACATCGATCTGGCGACCCCGCGCCCGCCGGAGGCGGTGATCGCCGCGCTGCGCGCCGCCGGGCTGCGCGCGCTGCCGACCGGCCTCGCCCACGGGACGGTCACGGCGCTGGCCGACGGCCACGGCTTCGAAATCACCACCCTGCGCCGCGACGTCGCCACCGACGGGCGCCACGCCGTGGTGGCATTCACCGCCGACTGGCGGGCGGACGCGGCGCGGCGGGACTTCACGCTGAACGCGCTGTCGCTGACGCGCAACGGCGCGGTGTTCGACTATTTCGAAGGTGTCGCCGACCTGCGCGCCGGGCACGTGCGCTTCGTCGGCGATCCGGCCACACGCATCGCCGAGGACTATCTGCGCATCCTGCGTTTCTTCCGCTTCCACGCGCGCTATGGGCGCGGCGCGCCCGACCCGGCGGCGCTGGCGGCGATCCGCGCCGGCGCCGCGGGGATCGACGGCCTGTCGCCGGAACGGGTGTGGAGCGAGCTCCGCCTGCTGCTGGCGGCACCCGAGCCGGGCGGGGCAATCGCGCTGATGGAAACCTGCGGCGTGCTGTCCCGGGTGCTGGCGGAGGGAGCGGCGATGAGCCGGCTGGCGCGCCTGCTCGCCACCGGCGCGCCAGCCGACCCGCTGTTGCGGCTCGCCGCGCTGGTCGCCGGGGACGCGGCGCTTCTGGCCGATCGGCTGCGCCTGTCCACCGCCGAGCGGACACGGCTGCTCGCCCTGCGCGCCGGGCCGGTGCCGCATCCGGAGGACGACGACAACGCGCTGCGACGGCTGCTGGCGGGGACCGGGCCGGAGATCCTGCTTGGCCGCGTCTGGCTGGCCGATGACGGCGCACCGGGCTGGGCAGTGCTGCGGGCGCGGCTGGCCGCGCTGCCGCGCCCGGTGTTCCCGCTCGCAGGGCGGGACGTGCTGGCGCTCGGCCTGGCGCCCGGCCCGCGCGTCGGCGCGCTGCTGGGCGCGGTGCGGGACTGGTGGCTGGCGGGCGGCTGCCTGGCGAACGCTGCAGCCTGCCGGGAGGCGCTTGCAGCGCGCATACGGGCGAGCGGGGAAGCGGCGGGGGACGAACCGCCTTGCCCGCAGGCGGGACAGGCCGGTTCGCGCGATTAAGCCGGGTGACGGTGCTCCCGCAAAATCGGCCCAGTGACGAGTGGTGCGGTGACGAGTCGTGCGCTGACGCGTGGTGCCGTGCCGAAAGGAGCGCCGACGCCCAGGCTACCCGGGCGCCGCGCCCGCCGTCAGCCGCGCATACAGCGCCGGGTCGGTCGCGCCCTCGGTCGAGAACAGCAGCACCCGGCTGTCCGCCCCCAGGCGCAGCGCCGCCCGCGCCGCGGGGTCCGCCGCCACCGCCAGGAACCCCGCCGCGCCGGCCGCGCCCGATTCGCCGGAGACGATCCCAAGCGCCGCCAGCCGCCGCATCGCCGCCACCGCCGCCGCGTCGGGGATCGCCAGGAACGCCGCCGCGGCGCGATCGAGTTCCTGCCAGGCGAGCAGGCTCGGCTCGCCGCAGGCCAGCCCGGCCATCAGCGTATCGAGTTCGCCGCCGACCGTGGTCAGCCGCCCGGCCTCGGCGCTGGCCAGCAGGCAGGCCGCGTGTTCGGGTTCCACCACGACCAGCGCCGGGGCGGGATCGCAGCGCTCGCGCAGCTGCACCGAGACGGCGGCGGCCACCCCGCCCACGCCGCCCTGGACGAAGACATGCGTGGGTGGCGGGCCGGCCCATTGGTCCGCCGCCTCGTCGGCCATCAGCCGGTAGCCCTGCATCACCGCGCGGGGGATTTCCGTGTAGCCGGCCCAGGACGTGTCGGAGACGACCGTCCATCCCTGCGCCTCGGCCTCAGCCGAGGCGGC
>JAJZVS010000297.1 GCA_021845555.1 Pseudomonadota bacterium | reverse complement strand
CGAGGGGTCCAGGGGACCAGTCCCCTGGCAGGGGGTCCAGGGGGGCAGCGCCCCCCTGGCCTTTTGCCTCAGGGCAGCAGCACCGTGCTGCCGGTGGTTTTGCGGGCTTCGAGTGCGGTGTGGGCCGCGCCGGCGTCTTTCAGGGCGAAGGTTTGGTTCACTTCGATCTTGACCGCGCCTTTCTGCACCACGTCAAACAGGTCGTTGGCGGTGGCCAGCAGGTCGGCGCGTTTGGCGGTGTAGGTGGCGAGCGTCGGGCGCGTCAGATAGAGGCTGCCCTTTGCCGCCAGGATGCCGATATCGACCGGCGGCACGGGGCCGGAGGCGTTGCCGTAGCTTGCCATCAGTCCGAGCGGGGCGAGGCAATCGAGGCTTGTCGTGAACGTATCCTTGCCGATGCTGTCGTAGACCACCGGCACGCCGGTCCCGCCGGTGAGGCGCTTCACCTCGGCGACCAGTTTTTCGTAGCCGATCACGACATGCGCGGCGCCGTGCGCGCGGGCGAGTTCCGCTTTCGCCTCCGAGGAGACCACGCCGATCACGGTGGCGCCGATGTGCTTGGCCCACTGGCAGAGGATCAGCCCGACCCCGCCGGCCGCGGCATGCACGACGATGGTTTCGCCCGGTTTCACCGTATGCGTGCGGCGAACCAGGTATTGCGCGGTCATGCCTTGCAGCATCATCGCCGCGCCGGTCTTGAAGTCGATTCCGGCGGGCAGCTTCACCAGCTTCTCGGCCGGCAGCACGCGCTCGGTGGCGTAGGAGCCGATGGCGCCGGCGTAGGCGACGCGATCGCCGACCGCGACCTCGGTAACGCCCGGGCCGATCGCGGTCACGGTGCCGGCGCCTTCCATGCCGATCGTCATCGGCATCGACGGCGCCTTATAGAGGCCGGTGCGGAAATAGACGTCGATGTAGTTGAGGCCGACCGCCGCGTGCTGCACCAGCGCCTCCCCGGCGCCGGGTTCGGGGGTCGGCACGTCTTCCCATTGCATCACCTCCGGGCCGCCATGGGCGTGGATGCGAATAGCCTTGGTCATGGGGGTCTCCGTGGAAACGTGTTGGGAACGGGATTTCAGAAAGGGAGCATGCCGCCGGCTTCCAGCGCCAGCAAGGCACGCTTGGTCGCGGCGCCCTCGCCGCCCGAGTAGCCGCCCAGCCCGTTGCCCGCAACCACGCGGTGGCACGGGATCAGGATCGGGATCGGGTTGGCGCCGTTGGCCTGGCCGACCGCGCGCGCCGCGCTGCCGAGCGCGGCGGCCAGATCGCCATAGGTGCGGGTCTCGCCGTAGGGAATCGCCCGCAGCGCGGCCCAGACACGGGTGCGGAACGGGCTGCCGGCGGGCGCGAGCGGCAGGTCGAAATCGCGCCGGGCGCCGTCGAAATAGTCGAACAGCTCGGCGCGCGCGCGCAGCAGGAGTGGGGTTTCCGTCTGGTCGCGCCCCCAGCCCCAATCGACGGCCACGATCGCACCGTTCTCTTCCGAGACGGTGAGATCGCCGAATGGGCTGTGCAGCGAAAGCTGTGGCACGATGGCCCGGCCTCCCCAACCGGCCGCGGATGGCAGACCGGGTGGCGGCGGAAGTCAAGCCGGGAGGTGCAGGCCGATCAGGTCTTGCCCCCGGTCACGTCTTGCCTGTGCCGCAGCTCGAGAAGCCGAACAGCGTGTAGGCCGGGCAGCGGCTGAACAGGCCGGTGACCAGCGGGAGCACGCCGATCCAGCCCCAGATCCCGATGATATGGGTGGCCGCCAGGACGATCAGGACCACGCCGACGACGATGCGCAGGATCCGATCCAGGCTGCCGACATTGGGACGCATGATGGCTCACTCCGACGTTCGCGCGGCGGGTAAGGGCCCGCCGCGCCCGTTGCTCGATCTTGGGCCCCGCCCCGTCCGCCGCAAGCCCGCGGGGCGGGGCCGGTCGGGGTTATTCCAGCGCGTCCACCGCCGCCCGCGCCAGCGCCTGGACGCCGAGGGCGATGCAGGCCTCGTCCGGCTGATAGGCCGAATTGTGCAGCTTGTCCGCCCGCCCCGGCGCGCCCGAGCCGATGCGCAGCTGAAACCCCGGCACGCGCGCGGCGAGCAGCGCGAAATCCTCCCCGCCCAGGCTCGGCTCGCCTTCCGCGACCACGTCGCCAAGCTGCGCGCGGACCGAGGCGACGGTGGGGTCCAGCACGCGGTCGTCGTTCATCAGCGGCGGGGTGCCGCGGCGATAGACGGTGTCGCAGCGGGTGCGCATGCCCTCCGCCATCCCGGCGGCGAGGCGGCGGATCGCCTGTTCGGCGAGGTCGCGCACCTCCGCGTGCAGCGTGCGCACGGTGCCCTTGATGAGCACGGAATCGGGAATGATGTTGTGCGTGGTGCCGCCGGCGATCGCGCCCACCGTCACCACCGCCGGGCGCAGCGGTGGGGTTTCGCGCGAAACCACCGTCTGCAGTTGCATCACCAGGTTCGCCGCGGCGACGATCGGATCGATCGTGGTGTGCGGATAGGCGGCGTGGCCCGACTTGCCGTGCACGGTGATCTCGAACCGGTCGGAGGCGGCGAGCGCGGCGCCGCGCACGAAGCCGAAGCGCCCCACCGGCATCTCGGGGTGGTTATGAAAGCCCAACGCGCGGTCGATCGGCGGGTCGTTCAGCAACCCGTCGTCCAGCATCGCCTGCATCCCGCCGAGGCCCTCCTCGGCCGGCTGGAACACGAGCTTCACGGTGCCGGCCAGGCGCGGGGCCAGGTCGCGCAGCACCGCGGCGACGCCGAGCAGCGTGGTGGTGTGGATGTCGTGGCCGCAGGCGTGCATCAGGCCGGGCACCGTGCTGGCGAAGGGCAGGCCCGATTGTTCCGCGATCGGCAGCGCGTCCATATCCGCGCGGATCGCGAGGCAGGGGCCGGGCCTGTCGCCTTCGATCAGCCCGACCACCCCGGTGCGGCCGATCCCGGTGCGGTGCGGGATGCCGAGGCGGGTCAGCTCGCGGGCCACCACGCCGGCGGTGCGGTGCTCCTCGAAGCCGAGTTCGGGGTGGGCGTGCAGATCGCGCCTGATGGCGATCAGCGCGGGTTCGATGCGGCTTGTCGCCTCGGCGATCACACCGGTGGGGTCGTTCCTGGGGTCATGGGTCTGCATGGGCCGCATCCTGCCGGCACGCGGCGGGCGGGGGAAGCGGAATCACGCCGCCCCCGCCAGTTCCGCCAGCGGCCAGCGCGGCCGCGGCGGCGCGTCCAGCCTGTCCGTCAGCCCGAGGCGCAGCCGCTCGATCCCCGCCCAGGCCACCATCACCGCGTTGTCGGTGCACAGCGCCGGCGGCGGCGCGGCCAGGCGGAACCCGTGTGTGCCGGCAACCGCGGCGAGCGCGGCGCGGATCGCCCCGTTCGCCGCCACCCCGCCGGCCACCACCAGCAGGCGCGCGCCGGCCACGGGGGCGCCCTCCCGCCGCGCGAACAGCGCCATCGCGTGGGAGACACGGTCCGCCAGCACCTCCGCCACCGCGCGCTGGAACCCCGCCGCGATGTCGGCGGCCAGCGCCACCGGCAGGGCGCCGGTGCCGAAGCGGGCCACCGTCTGCGCCACCGCCGTCTTCAGCCCGGAGAAGCTGAAATCGCAGCCGGCCCGCCCCAGCATCGGCCGGGGAAAGGCGAAGCGCGCCGGATCGCCGCTCGCCGCCAGCCGTTCCAGGAGCGGGCCGCCGGGCCAGCCGAGGCCCAACAGCTTCGCCACCTTGTCGAACGCCTCCCCGGCCGCGTCATCGACCGTGCCGCCGAGGCGGACGTAGCGCCCCACCCCCTCCACCGCGAGCAGCTGGCAATGCCCGCCGGAGATCAGCAGCAGCAGGTAGGGAAACGGCGCGCCCTCCGCCGAAACCAACCCTGGCAACCGCGCGGTCAGCGCATGCGCCTCCAGATGGTTCATCGCGACGAACGGCAGCCCGGCGGCGAGCGCGATGCCGCGGCCGAGCAGACTGCCCACCACCAGGCCGCCGATCAGCCCCGGCCCGGTGGTGGCCGCCACCCCGCCGAGATCGCCGTACCCGAGACCCGCCGACGCCATCACCCGGCGCACCAGATCGGGGAGCAGCGCCAGATGCGCGCGGGCCGCGATCTCCGGCACCACGCCGCCGAACGGGGCGTGCTCGGCCTCCTGGCTCGCCACCAGCGCGGCCAGCACGCGGCCGTTGCCGTCCAGCACCGCGGCGGCGGTCTCATCGCAGGAGCTTTCGATCCCGAGCACCGGACGCAGCCCGAGGGGCATATCGGGGGGCATACGCATTCTCCACACTTTACCTGACGGCGCCGGGGGGTATTAGGAGCTTCCCATGACCGCCGCCACGCCCCCCCTGCCCTCCTCCCCGACCCCGGCGGCGCCCGCTCAGCATGTGAAGCCGCACGGGCGCGACCTGCCGCTGCGCGTCGGCACCCGCGGCTCGCCGCTGGCGCTGGCGCAGACGCGCGTCTTCCTCGGCCTGCTGCGGCAGTTCTGCCCGGTGCTGCGCACGATGGACGTGTTCGAGCAGCACGCGATCGCCACCACCGGCGACGCGGTGCTCGATCGCCCACTGGCGGAGATCGGCGGCAAGGGGCTGTTCGCCAAGGAGATCCACGAGGCGCTGGCGGACCGGCGGATCGATTTCGCCGTGCACAGCCTGAAGGATCTGGAAACCGAGCTGCCGCGCGGCATCGTG
>JAJZVS010000296.1 GCA_021845555.1 Pseudomonadota bacterium | reverse complement strand
GGCGCGGGTGGGCGGGGTGGTGATGCTGCTGCCCGGCTTCGCAGAGACGGAGGTGCCGCCGATGCTGCGCGCCGGTTTGGCGGGTGGGATCACGCTGTTGCTGCTGCCGGGGCTGGCGCCGCTGTTGCCGTCGCCACCGGCGGCGGTGGCGCGGGTGGCGGCGATGCTGGCGGCGGAGTTGGTGACCGGTATCTGGCTCGGCTGGCTGGCGCGCGTGCTGGTGCTGACGCTGCCGATGGCGGGGCAGATCATTGCTTTTCTGCTCGGCCTGGCCAGCGTGCTGGCGCCGGATACGGCGCTGGGGTCGCAGGGGACGGCGCTCGGGCGGATGTTTTCGCTGGCCGCGGTAGTGCTGGTGCTGACGTCGGGGTTGTATGCGCTGCCGCTGGCGGCGCTGGCGGGCAGTTTCCGGCTGATCGCGCCCGGGGCGCTGTTGCCGGCGGGCACGGGGGCGGCGGCGGCGGTGCGGGCGGTGGCGCAGGGGTTCGCGCTGGCGCTGCGGCTGGCCGCGCCGTTCGTGCTGGGCAGCATCGTCTGGCAGCTGGCGAGCGGGTTGATGGCCCGGCTGGTGCCGCGGTTGCAGGTCTATTTCCTGGCCATGCCGGCGCAGATTCTGGGCGGGCTGCTGCTGCTGGCCGCGCTGATGGGCATGCTGCTGACGGCCTGGCAGGGTGCGGTGCGCGCCGGCTTCGCGCAGCTGCCCGGCCTTGGCTGAGGGTGCGTCGTGGCCGGCGACACCCCGCCCGAAGACCGCACGGAGTCTGCCACCGCGCGGCGGCTGCAACGCGCCCGCGAAGCCGGGCAGACGGCGGTATCGCGGGAGGTGCCGGCGTTTGCCGTGCTGGCGGCGTTCGCGCTCGTGCTGGCGCTGGCCGCGCCGGCGGCCAGCCGCGAGCTGGCGATGCGCCTGGCGATCCTGTTCCGCCGGTTCGATCTGTCCGGCGCGGCGGCGTTGCGGCTGGCCGCGCTGGCCGGGCTGCGCGCGCTGGCCCCGCTGGCCGGCGCGGCGCTGGTTGCCGGCGCCGGGGCGGTGCTGTTGCAGACCGGGTTCCTGTTCAGCGTCACGCCGCTGAAGCCGGATCTCGGCCGTCTCAGCCCGGCCGCGGGGCTGCGCCGGCTGTTCGGCGCCGACGCGGCGATGGAGGCGGTGAAGGCGCTCGCGCGGCTGGCGGCGATGGGCGCTGCGGCCTGGTGGGCGTTGCGCGGCGAACTCCCCACCCTGGCCGGGGCGTTGCTGCTTGATCCCAGGCTGCTGGCCGGGACCGCGGCACGGCTGATGGGGTCGGTGCTGGCGGCGGTGCTGGCGGTGCAGGGCGCGGTGGCGCTGTTCGATCTGCTGTGGGTGCGGCTGCGCCACGCGCGCGGCCTGCGCATGAGCCGCGAGGAGGTGCGGGAGGAGCAGAAGGACACCGACGGCGATCCCCGGATCAAGGCGCGGATCCGCCAGATCCGGGTCCAGCGGTCGCGGCGGCGGATGCTGGCGGCGGTGCCGAAGGCCACGGTGGTAGTGACCAACCCGACGCATTATGCAGTGGCGCTGGCCTACGATCGCGGCAAGAGTGCAGCGCCGAAACTGGTGGCGAAGGGGGTCGACTCGATGGCGGCGCGAATCCGCGAGGCGGCGGTGGCGCATGGCGTGCCGGTGGTGGCGAATCCGCCGCTGGCGCGCGCGCTGCACCGGCTTGAGCTCGACGCCGATATCCCGCCCGAGCACTACAAGGCGGTGGCGGAGCTGATCGCCTATGTCTGGCGGCTGCGTCCGCGCCTGGCCGGCGCGGCATGACCCGGGACGCTCCGCCCGCGGATTCGGGGGCCGCCGCCCGGCTGGCCGCGATCGGCGCGGCGACCGCCGGCGTTGCGCATGATTTCAACAATGTCCTGAGCGGGATCGGCGCCGCGGCGGACCTCGCGCTGGCGCGGCCGGCACTCGACCCGGCGGTGCGCGAAGAGCTGGAGGAGATCCGGCGCGGCGTCGCCCGCGGCGCGGCGCTGGTACGGCGGTTGCTGGCGGACGGCACGCGCCCGCCCCGCCCGGCGCGGCCGCGCCCGCTCGACCCGCTGCTCGGCGTGGCGGCGGAGGTGATCCGCCGGTTGCTGCCGCCCGGGGTGCGCTTCGTGCTGCGCCCCGGCGCGGCCGGGTGCCGGGTTCGCATCGATCCGGACCGGCTGCATCACGCCCTGCTCAACCTGGCCGCCAACGCCGCGGACGCGATGCGCGCGCAGGGCGGCACGCTGACCCTGCGCAGTGGTGCCCGCGTGCTTCGCGAGGCGGCCGACCCGCTTTCGCCGGGGTCCTACGCGGTGGTCACGCTGCGCGACACCGGCCCCGGCATCGCGCCGGAAGTGGCGGACCGGCTGTTTTCGCCTTTCGTCACCACCAAGCCGACCGGCACCGGGATCGGCCTGGTGTCGGCGCGGGAGACGCTGCGCGCCGCCGGCGGCGATGTCGTGCTGGCCAGCCGGCCGGGGCATGGCACCGAGGTGCGGCTGTTCCTTCCGCTGGTCGATCCGCAGCCGGCGCGTCCCGCCGCCCCCGTGCTGCTGGTGGAGGACGAGCCGGCGCTGTGCCGGCTGGCGGCGCGGGCGCTGCGCGGGGCGGGCTGGCGGGTGCGGACGACCGGATCGGCCGAGGCGGCGCTGGCGCTGGCCCCGAGCCTCCCGCGCCCGGCGCTGCTGCTGTGCGATCTGACGCTGCCCGGCCTGGACGGCGCCGGCTTGCTGCGGGCGCTGCGCGCGCGCTGGCCGGGGCTGCCGGCGGTGATGATGTCGGGCTATGCCGAGACGGCGCTGCCGCCGGAGCTTGGCGAGGTGGCGTTCCTGCGCAAGCCCTTCGCGCTGGCGGACTTACTGGCACGGGTTGAAGCGGCGGCCGAGTTGCCAAAATGTTCTTGCGCTCCGATGGAATCGGAAACATAATGCGAACGCTTGGTTAAGTTTTTCGTGAAACCGGAGTTGCTGTATTGTTCGCTTGCGGAGTCGTCCGTGGGTGATACAATCTATGCGGGTATCTGATGCGGGGCATTCTCCCGTAGGTTGCAAAACGCCGAAGGACAGGGATTCCAGGATGGAAAAGGACAAGGCGCTCGACGCCGCGGTGGCGCAGATCGAGCGGGCGTTCGGCAAGGGCTCGATCATGCGCCTCGGCGCACGCTCGGCGAGCGAGCAGATCGAGGTGATCCCCTCGGGATCGCTCGGGCTCGATCTCGCGCTCGGCATCGGCGGGCTGCCGCGCGGGCGGATCGTCGAGATCTACGGGCCGGAAAGCTCGGGCAAGACCACGCTGGCGCTGCACGCCATCGCGGAAGCGCAGAAGCGCGGCGGCACCTGCGCCTTCATCGACGCGGAACACGCGCTCGATCCCACCTATGCGCGCAAGCTCGGGGTCGATGTCGATAACCTGCTGATCAGCCAGCCGGACGCGGGCGAGCAGGCGCTCGAGATCGCCGATACGCTGGTCCGTTCCGGCGCGATCGACGTGCTCGTGGTCGATTCGGTGGCCGCCCTGGTTCCCCGCGCCGAACTGGAAGGGGAGATGGGCGACAGCCACATGGGGCTGCACGCCCGGCTGATGAGCCAGGCGCTGCGCAAGATCACCGGCAGCGTGTCGCGGTCGAACACGATGCTGATCTTCCTCAACCAGATCCGCATGAAGATCGGCGTGATGTTCGGCAACCCGGAGACCACCACCGGCGGCAACGCGCTGAAATTCTACGCCTCGATCCGCCTGGAGATCCGCCGCATCGGCCAGATCAAGGACCGCGAGCAGGTGGTGGGCAACCAGACCCGGGTGAAGGTGGTGAAGAACAAGCTGGCGCCGCCGTTCCGTCAGGTCGAGTTCGACATCATGTACGGCGAAGGTATCAGCAAGGTGGGCGAGCTGATCGATCTCGGCGTGAAGGCCGGCGTGGTGGAGAAATCCGGCGCCTGGTTCAGCGCCGACAGCCAGCGTATCGGCCAGGGCCGCGAGAACGCCAAGCAGTTCCTGCGCGACCACAAGGACGTCGCCGAGGTGATCGAGCGCAAGGTGCGCGACCAG
The DNA here is from genome assembly GCA_021845555.1 of Pseudomonadota bacterium. Lineage (GTDB taxonomy): Bacteria > Pseudomonadota > Alphaproteobacteria > Acetobacterales > Acetobacteraceae > JAJZVS01. The sequence continues at coordinate 660 of JAJZVS010000296.1, read as the reverse complement.
TCCGGCGTGGTCGCCAACACCATGCTCGCCGCGTCGAGCGACGAGGCGGAGGAGGCCGAGGCGGCTGAATAGGCACCCGCCGCTCCCCATCGTTATCGATTGCGATCCGGGTACGGACGACGCGCTGGCGCTGCTGCTCGCCTTCGCCTCGCCCGAACTGGAGGTGCGCGCGATCACTGTGGCCGGCGGCAATGTCGGCCTCGATCGCACCCTGCCCAATGCGCTGGCGCTGGTGGCGCTGGCGGGGGTCGATGTGCCGGTGCATGCCGGCGCGGACCGGCCGCTGCTTGGCGCCTTCGTCAACGAAGTCCGCGTGCATGGCGCGGACGGCCTGGCCGGCGTGGCGCTGCCGGCCGGCGGCGCGGCGCAGCCGGAACACGCCGTCGATGCGATCCGTCGGCATCTGCGACGCAGCGCCGCGCCGCTGACCCTGGTGGGCATCGGCCCGGCCACCAACCTCGCGCTCGCGCTGGCCACCGAACCGGCGCTCGCCGCGCGGGTGGCGCAGATCGTGCTGATGAGTGGCGCCTGGGGCGAGGGCAACGCCACGCCGGCGGCCGAATTCAACGCCTATAACGACCCGGAGGCGCTGGCGATCCTGCTCGGCTGCGGCCGGCCGGTGGTGCTGGCGCCGCTCGACCTCACCTCCCAGGCGATGGC
>JAJZVS010000295.1 GCA_021845555.1 Pseudomonadota bacterium | reverse complement strand
CGGCCGCCCCCGCCGCTCCGCCCGCCAGCTTCGCGGGCCGGCCGCGCGCGCCGCTGGTGCTGCGCGCCGCGCCCGCCCTGCCGGCGCGGCTGCTGGCGATCGGCAGTTCGACCGGCGGACCGCAGGCCTTGCTGGCGCTGATCCAGGGGTTGGGCCGCAGCCTGCCGGTGCCGGTGGTCATCACCCAGCACATGCCGCCGGCCTTCACCGCCATGCTCGCCACCCATATCACCGCGCTCGGCGGCCTCCCCTGCGCCGAGGCGACGGACGGCGAGGCCCTGCGCCCGGGCCGCATCCTGATCGCCCCCGGCAACCGCCACCTGCTGATCGAACCCGGCCCCGGCGGCCCGCACGCGCGCCTGTCGGACGGGCCGGCGGTGAACTACTGCCGCCCCGCGGTCGATCCCATGCTGGCAAGCGCGGCGCGTGCCTGCGACGGGCGGGTGCTGGTGGCGATGCTCACCGGCATGGGCCACGACGGGCTGGCCGGCACCCGCGCCGTGATCGAAGCCGGCGGCGCCGCGGTGGCGCAGGACGAGGCCAGCAGCGTGGTCTGGGGCATGCCCGGCGCGATCGCCGAGGCCGGGCTCTGCCACGCGGTACTGCCGCTGCCGCGCCTCGCCCCCTGCCTGCGCGACCTGCTGCGGGTACCGCGCGCATGACCCTGGCGCTCGACGCCGCCGCGTTCGGCACGCTGGCGGAGCTGTTGCGGGCCCGCTCCGGCCTGGTGATCGGGCCGGACAAGATCTACCTGCTGGAAACCCGCCTCGCCGCGCTGGTGAAGCGCGAGAAGCTGGCCGGCCTGACCGGCCTCGCCGCCAGGCTGCGCGCGCCCGGCGCCGATCCCCTGGCGCGCGAGGTGGTCGAGGCGATGACCACCAACGAAAGCCTGTTCTTCCGCGACGCCAAGCCGTTCGCCCATTTCCGCACCCAGGCCCTGCCGCGCCTGCACGCCGCCCGCCCCGCCGGGACCCGGCTGCGGGTGTGGTCCGCCGCCGCCTCCACCGGGCAGGAAGCCTATTCGCTGGCGATGGTGCTGGACGAGTGCCGCGCCCTGCTGGCCGGCCGGCCGGTGGAGATCCTCGGCACCGACATCGCCCGCGAACCGCTGGCCCGCGCGCGGGAGGGCCTCTATTCGCAGTTCGAGGTGCAGCGCGGCCTGCCGGTGCAGATGCTGGTGAAGCATTTCGCCAAGGAAGACGGCAACTGGCGCATCGCCCCGGCGCTGCGGGCGGCGGTCACGTTCCGGGAATGGAATCTGCTCGCCGATTTGGCCCCGCTCGGCCGGTTCGATGTGGTGTTCTGCCGCAACGTGCTGATCTATTTCGACCAGCCGACCAAGGCGCGGGCGCTCGACGCGATCGCCGCGCAACTGGCGCCGGACGGGGTGCTCTATCTCGGCGGTGCCGAAACGGTGCTGGGGCTGACGGAAAAACTGGCTCCGCTGCCGGATGCGCCCGGCGTCTATGCCCCGGTCCCGCGCCCGCCAGCGCGCGGCCTCGGCGAGCCGGTGCCCCGATGGGGGGAACCCGCCTTGGCATGAGCGCCCCCCCTTGGCCCGCCGGCCGTTCTGCGGTCCATTGCGGCGGAACGTCGCAACAGGAGAGCCCCGCGTGGCAGGCAAGACCCATCGCATCGCCGTCATCCCCGGTGACGGCATCGGCAAGGAAACCGTCCCCGAATCGCTCAAGGTGCTGGACGCCGCCGCGTCCCGGTTCGGCTTCAAACTGGACCTGGCCCATTACGACTGGTCCTGCGAGACCTACAAGCGCACCGGCGCCATGATGCCGGCCGATGGGATGGAGCGGCTGAAGGAATCCGATTCGATCCTGCTCGGCGCCGTCGGCTGGCCGGGCGTGCCGGACCATATCTCGCTCTGGGGCCTGTTGATCCCGATCCGCCGCGGCTTCGACCAGTATGTGAACCTGCGCCCTTGCAAGCTGATGCCCGGCGTGCGCACCCCGCTGGCCGGCCGCACCGAGGCCGACATCGACTTCTACGTCGTGCGCGAGAACACCGAAGGCGAATACTCGTCAGTCGGCGGACGCATGTTCGAGGGCACCGACCGCGAATTCGTCACCCAGCAGGCCGTGTTCACCCGCCAGGGCACCGACCGCGTGCTACGCTACGCCTTCGAACTCGCCGCCAGCCGGCCGAAGCAGCACCTGACCTCGGCCACCAAATCGAACGGCATCACTTTCACCATGCCGTACTGGGACGAACGCTTCGCCGAGATGGGGAAATCCTACCCCGGCATTCGCACCGACCAGTACCACATCGACATCCTGTGCGCCCACTTCGTGCAGCACCCGGACTGGTTCGACGTGGTGGTGGGATCGAACCTGTTCGGCGACATCCTGAGCGACCTCGGCCCCGCGGTCGCCGGATCGATCGGCATCGCCCCGTCCGCCAATATCAACCCGGAACGGGTCTTCCCCTCGATGTTCGAGCCGGTGCACGGCTCGGCCCCCGATATCGCCGGCAAGCACATCTGCAACCCGATCGGCCAGATCTGGTCCGCCGGGCTGATGCTGGAGCATCTGGGCGAGGCCGCGGCCGGCCAGGCGATCGTCGCCGCCGTCGAGACCCTGCTGCGCGAAGGCGGTCCCCGCACCCGCGACATGGGCGGCCAGGCCGGCACGGCAGAGGTGGGGGACGCGTTGGCGGCGTTGGTGGCGAAGGGGTAGGGCGGGCCGGCCCGGCCCCCGACGGCCTCAGGCCGCCGGCATCGCCGGGGCCAGCCGCCCGCCCTGGCGCAGCGGCGCGATCCGCCGCGCCAGCCCGGTCGCGTCGTCGGTCTCCACGAACACGCCGCACAGCGTCGCCGGCCCCTCCGCCGGCGCCAGCCGCTCGCCCGGCATCTTGCGCCAGAAGCGGATCGCGGCGGGTTCCTTCACCATGCCGATCACGCTGTCGTAGTCCCCGCACATGCCGGCATCGGACTGGAACGCCGTGCCGCCGGGCAGGATCTGGCCGTCGGCCGAGGGGCAATGCGTGTGGGTGCCGACTACGAACGACACCTGGCCGTCGAAGGAATGCGCGTAGGCCATCTTCTCGCTGGTGGCCTCGGCATGGAAATCGGCGACGACCGCCGTCACCGAGGTCCCCAGCCGGTACTTGCCCAGCAGCTCCGCGGTGGTGCGGAACGGGCAGTCGAGCGGGTCCATATAAAGCCGCCCCATCGCCTGCAGCACGAGCGCCCGCCGCCCGTCGGCCAGGCTTACGACCACCGACCCGCCGCCCGGCGTACCCGGCGGGAAGTTCAACGGCCGCAGCAGATGCGGGTGGTCGGCCAGGTAGGGGATGATCTCCTTGCGGTCCCACGCATGGTTGCCGAGCGTCAGCACGTCGGCGCCGGCGGCGAACAGCGCCTCGGCCATGTCGGGCGCGAGGCCGAAGCCGTGGGAGGCGTTCTCCGCGTTTACCACCACGAGGTCGAGACCGAGCGTCTGCCTGAGGCCAGGCAGCGCTTGCGCGACACTCTCCCGGCCGGTGCGGCCGACGACGTCGCCAAGGAACAGGATGCGCATCGGCGCAGGTATAGCGGAGTGCGGCCGAAGGGGAAGGTGCCCGCCCGTCAACGGAAAAAAGAGGGATCGGCGGCGGAGAGACCCGTGGTCCGTGAGCCGCCCCGGCCGGGGGCCGGGGCGGCCAGACGAAGCGGCGTCAGCAACGGGATATCGCACAGGCCCGCGCGCTCTGGCAGGACTACGGGCGCAAGGCCCGAGACGTGGTATGAACGGAGACGGCCGGTGGCACTGACACGCAGCTTCAAGGACTTGGTGCAGCGCCGGGTCGCCTAGGATCCTGGCTTCGGGGAGGCGCTCCTGCGCGAGGCGATCGAGACGATGCTGACCGGCGACGTGGACATCGCCAAAACGGTGCTGCGGGACTACATCAAGGCGACCGTCGGCTTCGAAACGCTGGGGAAGGAAACCGGCAGGCCCGCAACCTGTTCAGCGTGATCTCCTGCCTGCAACGCCGCGCCCGCGTGCGGCTGCGTGTCACCGCGACGCACTGAGGCCCGGCGAACGGCCGACGGGGGCGAGGCCGGGGGGCACGCGAGATTCGAGATTTGATCGGCTGGTGCGGAATATCCTGGAATTGATGCTTGCACCCCGTCTCATTGGGAGAGCATCCTCTGGACAGCGCCCAAGCCTCCGCCTCGGCCCACCCCGAGCCGCGCAAGATCTGGAGATGATGCGATGCGCCGACCTGTGGCTGGATCCGTCCACCTCCGCGGCCACGCCTTCCCGATCGAGGAGCTCATCGCCTTCCGCCACTGGGCCGAGCGGCACGCCATGCGCCTGCTCGTCGAACTCGACCACTGCGTGGAGGGGGAGGAATACGAAGAAGTCCTGGCCTTCTATGACGCCGGCAGCGCGCTCCGCCGCTGGACCCTGTGGCGCGCGGCGGATCACCTGGTGGTCGAGCCGATGACCGGCAGCATCGCCCGCTTTTCCCATCTGCACGCTACCCTGGCCGGGCTCCACGCCCTGCGGCCCCGCGCGCCGGGTTGAACCTCGCCGGTCGCGTCAGGCGGCCCGGCCGATCGCCCGCTCCCCGAGCAGCCCGGCCGCCGTCAGCGCCGCGCGCAGCCGCGCCCGCTCGGCCTCGGTGATGCGCACCAGCGGCGGGCGCACCACCGCGCGCTCCATCCGCCCCAGCATCACCAGGCATTCCTTCATCCGGTTGTGCATATCG
>JAJZVS010000294.1 GCA_021845555.1 Pseudomonadota bacterium | reverse complement strand
CGCATCTGGCGCAGTTCGGGGCGGACGCCCCGCGCCGCGCGTACCACCGCAAGCAGCCGCTGCACGCCACCGACCCCCAGGACCCGGCCCAGGACCCGCTCCAGAACCCTCCCAGGCCCGCCGCCCGCCGCCGCGCGCCGCCGCTGTCGGAAGCCGTGCGCGCGCCCAGCCGCCGCGCCTGGCTGACCGGCCTGAGCCTCAACATCAACGGCGCCGGCTCGCATCTGCAATACATGCTGTACGACCCGGAGATGCAGGCCCTGCTCGCCGCCTCGCCCCGGCTGGTCGCACTGCTCCGCCCGCTGTGCCGGATGCTGTCGGTGAAATTTCCCCCCGGCATCCTGCCGCCGCCCCCGCCGCGGGCGCCGCGCAAACCCCGCCCCCGCCGCTGGCGCGTGCCGCGGCGGGGCGATCTGCTGTTCCTGCTGCGGATGGGCAAGCCGATTCCGGGAACCTGATCGCCGGGGCCCGGAAACGCGCGCGTTAATCGTTACGATATCAAAACAAAATCGCCCGCGGGCAGACCAGCCCGGTCAGGCCTCGGCCGCCTCGTCCAGATCGGCGCTCCACATCTTCTCCAGCGCATACATCGCGCGGGCTTCCGGCTTGAACAGATGCACGATGATATCGCCGGCGTCGATCAGCACCCATTCCGATCCGCCGGCACCCTCGATCTGCACCCGCTTCACCCCGGCTTCACGGAGTTTTTCCTCCAGATGCTCGGCCATCGCGGTGATCTGCCGGTCGGCGATGCCCGTCGCCACCACCATGCGGTCGCAGAACGACGCCCGCCCGGTCAGGTCGAGCGTGACGATCGCCTCGGCCTTGTCCTCGTCCAGGCTGGCGGTGATCACCCCGGTCAGCCGGTCGAGCTCGGCCTGCGGCGTCGGCTTCACCGGGCGCGCCGTGCCTCGCTTCGGTCCGGCCATGGCGGCCTTCTTGCGCGGCGTGCCGGGCGTCTTGTCGGCGGCCGGCAGCGGGCGCGGAACCTTGCGCGCGGCCTTCTTGCGCGGACCGGGCGGGGCGGTGGGCGGCTTGGCTATGGCACGGCTCCTTTGCGGGCGGCGCGAATCGCGCTGGCCGAGGCTGGGTGTAGCGGGACGGCGAGCAGCGTCCAGGCGGGCGGCACGGCATCCGCGAGGCACGGCGCGGCCGCGGCGGGACGGCGGGCCGCATGCAGCCGCCGCGCCGCCTGCCCGGCCAACGCGCGGGCAGTATAGCCCGGCCGCGGCAAAACCACGAATGGCGCCAGCGCGGCAAGCTCCCGCCACCGGCGCCAGCGCGGCAGTTGCAGCAGGATATCCGCCCCCATCACCCAGACGAACGCCACCCGCGGGAAGCGTTGCCGCAGCCGTCGCAGCGTGTCGATGCTGTAGCGCGTGCCGAGCGCCGCCTCGATCCCGGTGGCCAGCACCCGCCGCCCGTCCGCCAGCGCCCGCGCCGCGTCCAGCCGATCGGCGAACGGCGCCATCCCCGCCCGCGGCTTCAGCACGTTGCCCGGGGAGACCAGCAACCACACCTGGTCCAACCCCAACCGCCGCCGCGCCAGGTGCGCCACGTGCAGATGCCCCGCATGCGCCGGATTGAACGAGCCGCCGAGCAGCCCCACGCGCATCCGCCGCCGGTCGCCGAAGCGCGGCAGCGGCTCCCCCGGCGGAAGCGCCGGCACCGGCGGGTGCGTCAGGGCCGCACCTGCCCGTTCCCCTGCACCAGGTAGCGGTAGGTCGTCAGTTGCTCGGCGCCGACCGGGCCGCGCGCGTGGATGCGCCCGGTGGCGATGCCGATCTCGGCGCCGAAGCCGAACTCGCCGCCGTCGCAGAACTGGGTGGAGGCGTTCCAGATCCCGACCGCGCTTTCGAGCCCGCGCAGGAAGCGCTGCGCCACCGCCGCGTCCTCGGTGATGATGGCGTCGGTGTGCTCGCTGCCATGCGCGGCGATATGCGCGAGCGCCTGCTCCACCCCATCGACCACCGCGACCGAGAGGATCGCGTCCAGCCATTCGGTGTCGAAGTCGCCGGGCGCCGCGGCGGCAAGGTCGGGGACGATGGCGCGGGCGGCGGCATCGGCGCGGAAGTCGCAGCCGAGCGCACGCAGATCCGCCACCAGCAGCGGCAACAGCGCCGGCGCGACGGCGGCATCGATCAGCAGCGTCTCGGTGGCCGAGCAGATGCTGGTCCGCCGCATCTTCGCGTTCGCCAGCACCCGCCGGGCCATGTCCGGATCGGCCGCGGCATGGATGTAGGTGTGGCAGAGGCCCTCGGCATGCGCGAGCACCGGCACCCGGGCCTCGCGCTGCACCCGCTCCACCAGCGACTTGCCGCCGCGCGGGATGATGAGGTCGATCAGCCCCGCGCCCGCCAACATGGCGGCGACATGGGCGCGATCGGCGCCGGGGGCGATCTGCACCGCGTCCTCCGGCAGCCCGGCCGCGCGCAGCCCGGCGGCCAGCGCGGCGTGGATCGCGCGCGCGCTGTGCAGACTGTCCGAGCCGCCGCGCAGGATCACCGCGTTGCCGGACTTGAGGCAGATGCCGGCGGCGTCCGCGCCGACGTTCGGGCGGCTCTCGTAGATCATGCCGATCACGCCGATCGGCGCGGCGATGCGCGCGATGCGCAGCCCGTTCGGGCGGGTCCATTCCGCCAGCGTGCGCGCCAGCGGATCGGGCAGCAGCGCCAGTTCCTCGAGCCCCGCGGCCATCGCGGCGACGCGCGCCTCGGTCAGCGCGAGGCGGTCGCGGAATGCGGCGCCGCCGTTGAAGGCGGCGAGGTCGGCGGCGTTGGCGGCGAGGATCTCCGCCGTCTGCGCGCGCAGGCTGGCGGCCATCGCGCGCAGCCCGGCATCCCGCGCCGTGCCGGTGGATTGCGCGAGCAGGCGGGCGGCGGCGCGGGCGGCGCCGGCGGCCCGGCGCAGGTTCTGGGTGGGTTCGGTTTCGATGTGCATGGTGCCGTGTCCGATCGGCGGAAAATTACCACCCCCCTCCCCGCTCCGCCAGAGCGGGAGGGAAGCCCCCCGATCAGCCCGCGTTCAGCCGGTCCAGCCGGGCTCCCGCCCCGGGGTGGGCAGCCGCGCCGTCAGGATCGTGCCGCTGGCGGATTCGGTGATGAACAGCTGGCGCCGGTCCGCCCCGCCGAAAGCGACGTTGGTGGTCATCACCCCCTTGCAGGAGCGCAACCGAAAGAGCGGCTCGCCGAGGCGCGAGAACACCCACACCGCGCCCATGCGGGCATGCGCCACCACCAGATTGTCCTCGGCGTCGCACAGGATCCCATCCGGCCCGCCGCCCGGCCCGCCCGACATCTGGATGAAGGTGCCGACCCGGCCGGGCATCCGTTCGGGCCCCAGCAGCGGCACATGCCAGATCGCGTTCGCCCGCGTGACCGCGAGCAGCACCGCGTTCTCGTCCGCCGTCAGCGCCAGACCGTTCGGGCTCGGCACGGTGTCGAGCAGCACCTCGGCCTTGCCGGCGGCGGTCAGGCGCACCAGCCGGCCGACCGGATTGGTGAGGCCGGTCTCGCCCTGGTCGGTGAAGTAGATGTCGCCGTTGCGCGCGATCACCAGATCGTTCGGCCCGTGCAGCCTGGCGCCCGGCAGTTCGGGCAGGATCGTCTCGATCCGGCCGCTGTCGGGGTGCAGGCGCACGATGCCGCGCGTGCGGTCGCTGACGAAGATCGCACCGTCGGCGCGGATGCGCAGCCCGTTCGGCCGGCCGTCGTATTCCGCCGCCACCGCCCATACGCCGGCGGGGGACAGGCGCAGGATGCGCCCGTGCGCCAGTTCGGTCATGTACAGATTGCCGGCGCGGTCGAAGCCGGGTCCTTCCAGGAAGCAATCGACCGCGCGCAGGTGGTGGCGCTGCATCCAGGACGGACGGTCCAGGCGCAGATGGGCCGGGACGGTGGCGAAGACCTCGGTTTCCAGGATCTGCGGGGGCGGGTACATCACGCTGCCTCCGCCCGCGCGCCGCCGCTGCCGTCGATGACGGTGCCGTTACGGATGACGAGGCTCGGGTCCTGCGACATGGTTTCCTCCGGCTGCGCCCCTGTTTGACCGCGGGGCGTCGGGCGGAAACCGTAGGCCGGGGGCGCCGGGGCGACAAGCAGAGCACATCGCCCGCGCGAACGCTAACCCGACGTTAAGGAATTGCGCCGATAAGGAGCCATGGCCGACCCTCCTCCCCTCCCGCCACAGACGGACGACCGGACCGCGGCGGCGCTCGCCGAGGCTGCCGATCGGCGGCGCCCCGGGCGGCCCGGCGAGGTCGCTCCGCACTTGGTGCCGCTGCTGCGGTTCACGCCCTCCGCCGCGCAGATCGACGCGGCGCAGGCGTTCCCGTCACCGCCGGAGACCGCAGCCGCCGACGCGATCACGGACGATGCGGATGGGTTGGCCGCGGCGCGCGGCATCGCCCTCGCGGTGCTGATCTCGGCGGTGTTCTGGGCCATGCTGGGGGCGTTGGCGGTCTGGGCATGAGGCACGCCGCGCCTTGCCGCCTGGTTCGCGGCATTGCTACCGTCGTGTGCCGAACGAAGGAAGCGCCCGCATGGCAAGCCCGACGCCGTTCACCCTGCACGTCCCGGACAGCGACATCGCCGATCTGCGGGAGCGGCTCGCGCGCACGCGCCTGCCCGACCAGGCGCCCGACGCGCCCTGGGCCTACGGCACGGATGTGGACTATCTGCGCGGCCTCCTCGCCCATTGGCGCGAGGCGTTCGACT
>JAJZVS010000293.1 GCA_021845555.1 Pseudomonadota bacterium | reverse complement strand
GCCGCCGCGGCGATGGCGGCGCGGTCGTCGCGCGCCACCGGCAGCACGGTCGGCGCCCCGCCGGCCGCGCGCACCAGCGCCGCCAGCGCGTGCGAGTTGGACGACACGATCCCTCCCGGCGGGATCGGCTCGCCCGGCAGCGCGATCTCGTCCCCGGTCGCCAGCACGGCAACGCGCGGGCGGCGATGCACGGTGATCCAGGGGTGGTTGGCGGCGGCGGCCAAGCCGATATCGCGCGCCGACAGCCGCCGCCCGGCCGGCACCACCGTATCGCCGGCGGCGAAATCCTGCCCGGCGCGGCGGATGTGGCGCCCGGCGCGCGCCGCCTCGTTCACGCGTACCTGCTCGCCCTCGCGGGTCGCGTCCTCCTGGATCACGATCGCGTCCGCGCCCGCGGGCACCACGCTGCCGGTGAAGATGCGCACCGCCTGGCCGGGTCCGACGCTGCCGGCGAACGGGTGGCCGGCGGGGACGCTGCCGATCACGTCCAGCACCGCGCCCGCGCGGCCGTCCGCGGCGCGCAGCGCGTAGCCGTCCATCGCCGAGACATCCGCCGGCGGCTGCGTCAGGCGCGCGGCCACCGGGGCGGCGGTCACCCGGCCCCACGCCTCCGCCAGCGCCACCACTTCGGCCGGGACCGGGCGGAGATCCGCCAGGATACGGGCGCGGGCTTCCTCGACGCTGATCATCGCGCGTGCCTCCGTGTTCGGTTCGGGGTCAGTCCTGGCGGAATTCGCCGGACTTTCCCCCCGCCTTGTGTACCACCCGCACCGCCTCGATCCGCATGCCGCGATCGACCGATTTGCACATGTCATAGACCGTCAGCGCGGCGACCGAGGCGGCGGTCAGCGCCTCCATCTCCACCCCGGTCCGCCCGGTGGTGCGCACGGTGGCTTCGATGTCCACCGCCGGCCCGGCCGGATCGACCGCAAGGTCCAGGCTTACCGCGTCGATCGGCAGCGGATGGCAGAGCGGGATCAGCTCGGCGGTGCGCTTGGCGGCCATGATGCCGGCCAGCCGCGCCACGCCCAGCACGTCCCCCTTCTTCGCGCCGCCGGACGCGATCAGCGCCAGCGTGCCGGCCTGCATCGTCACCCGCGCGCGCGCGGTGGCGCTGCGCACGCTGACCGGCTTGGCCGAGACATCGACCATCGCCGCCCGGCCGGCGGCGTCGAAATGGGTGAGGCCGGGCGCGGCGGGATCGCGGGTCATGGCGCCTCGCTCCCGGCCGGCCGATCGGGGTCGGGCACGGCGTCCGGATCGGCCGCCAGGGTCGCGGGGCGCAGCGGGATGGTGCTCCGCGCTGCCGGCCCGTCGCCCAGCAGGGCGCGCACCGCCTCGGTCACGTCCGGCTGGCGCATCAGGCTCTCGCCCACCAGGAAGCAGAAGGCGCCGGCGGCGGCCAGGCGGTCCAGGTCCGCGTGGGTGCCGATGCCGCTTTCGGCGACCAGGAACCGATCCGGCGGCACCAGTGGGGCCAACTCCTCGGTGGTCGCAAGATCGGTCTTCAAGGTCTTGAGATTGCGGTTGTTGATCCCGATCAACTGGGTCTGCAACCCCAACGCGCGGTCGAGCTCGCGCCGGTCGTGCACCTCGGCCAGCACATCGAGGTCGAGTTCCCGCGCCACCTGTTCCAGCGCCCGCGCCTCCCCATCCGACAGCGCGGCCATGATCAGCAGGATGCAGTCGGCGCCGATCGCCCGGCTTTCGAAAATCTGCCAGGGATCGAGGATGAACTCCTTGCGCAGCACCGGCAGCTTCACCGCGGCGCGGGCGGCGATCAGGTCGCTCTCGCTGCCCTGGAAATAGGGCGCGTTGGTGAGCACCGACAGGCAAGTGGCCCCGCCGGCGGCATAGGCCCGCGCGAGCGTCGTGGGGTCGAAATCCGGGCGGATCACCCCGCCGGACGGGGACGCCTTCTTGATCTCGGCGATCAGTGCGAAGCGCCCGGCGCCGGTCGCGTGCTTGATCGCCCGGCCGAAGCCGCGCGGCGGGTCGGCCTGCGCGGCGATGGTCTGGCGCAGAGTCTCGATCGGGGTGGCGGCCTTGCGGCGGAGCACCTCGGCGCGGGTCTCGGCGCAGATACGTGCCAGCACGTCCTCGCCATTGGCTTGCCGGGCGACGGCCGGCGCGATCGGATCGGGCGTTGTCTCCGCCATCGGCGTCCTCGTTGCTTGCAGGCGCTTGGGTCGGTCCGGGTCAGCCGGGCGAACCAGCGGGCGGACCGGACTCGGGCGCGGTGGTCTGGCGCAGCCGCTCCAAGGCCGCCAGCGCGGCCCCGGAGTCAATCGCCTTCGACGCCAGCGCAGCGGCCTCCCGCAACCCGGCCGCTGGGTCAGCCGCTGGGTCAGCCGCTGGGTCAGCCGCTTGGTCAGCCATTGGGTCAGCCACCCGGCCGGCGACGATCAGCGCGGCGGCGGCGTTCAGCACCACGGTGTCCCGATAGGGTCCGGGCGCGCCTTCCAGCAGCGCCAGCAGCGCGGCGGCATTCTGCGCCGCGTCGCCGCCCTTGATCGCGTTGGCGGGGGCGGCGGGCAGGCCGGCGTCGGCGGCGGTGACGGTGAACTCCCGCACCGCGCCATCGGCCAGCGCGACCACCAGATTGTCTCCCGCCAGGGTGAGTTCATCCAACCCCTGGCCATGCACGATCCAGGCTGCCTCGCTGCCCAGCCGGCCCAGGGTTTCCGCCATCGGGCGGGCCCAGTCGGGGGAGAACACGCCGGTCAGCTGGCGGCGCACGCCGGCCGGATTGGCCATCGGGCCGAGCAGGTTGAAGATCGTGCGGGTGCCGAGCTCGACCCGCGGCCCGGCGGCGTGGCGCATCGAGGGATGGTGGCGCGGGGCGAACAGGAAGGCGCATCCCACGTCGCGCAGGATGCCCGCCAGCCGGTCGAGCCGCACATCGACATCCACGCCCAGCGCGGCCAGCACGTCCGCGCCGCCGGTGCGCGAGGACAGCGCCCGGTTGCCGTGCTTGGCCACCGGCACACCGCACCCGGCCACCACGAAGGTGACGGCGGTGGAGACATTGAGCGTGCCGGCGTTGTCGCCCCCGGTGCCGCACACATCGATCGCGCCCTCCGGGGCGGCGACCGTGCTCATGCGCGCGCGCATCGCCCGCACCGCGCCGGTGAGTTCGGCCACCGTTTCCCCGCGCACGCGCAGCGCCATCAGCAGGCCGCCGATCTGCGCCGGCGTCGCCTCGCCCGACATGATGATATCGAACGCGTGCTCGGCCTCGGTCTCGGTCAAGGTGGCGCCGGCGGCGAGCCGGGCCAGCGCCGGCTTCAGGTCGTTGGACACGGGGGCCTTACGCCGCCCGCGCCGGGGTATTGGCCCCGCGCGCCAGGCGCAGGAAATTGGCCAGGATCGTGTGGCCGCCCTCGCTGGCAATGCTTTCGGGGTGGAACTGCACGCCGAAGATCGGCAGGGAGCGGTGGCGGAGCGCCATCACGATCCCGTCCTCGGTCCAGGCGGTGGCGACCAATGCTTCGGGCAGGCTCGCGCGATCGACGATCAGGCTGTGGTAGCGCGTCGCGGTGAACGGCGAGGGCAGGGTTTCCAGGATGTCCGTGCCGTCGTGGAAGATGCGGCTGGTCTTGCCGTGCATCGGCGCCGGCGCCCGCACCACCTCGGCCCCGAACGCCTGGCCGATCGCCTGGTGGCCGAGACAGACGCCGAGGACGGGGATGCGCCCGGCCGCGGCGGCGATCAGATCGAGGCAGATCCCCGCCTCCTTCGGCGTGCAGGGGCCGGGGGAGAGCACGATCGCTTCCGGCTGGCGCGCCAGCGCCTGCGCCACCGTCAGGGCGTCGTTGCGAAGCACCTCGCAACGCGCGCCGACATCGCCCAGGAAATGGACGAGGTTGAAGGTGAAGCTGTCGTAGTTGTCGATGAGCAGGATCATGGTGCGATCAATCTGCGGCGGGCGGGCGGCGGTGGCAATCCCCGGTGCGCCCCCCAACTGGCCGCCCGGGAATCGGCCGCCCGGGAAGACCCTGCGGGGCGGATGGTGGAGCTGAGGGGGATCGAACCCCTGACCTCCTCATTGCGAACGAGGCGCTCTCCCAGCTGAGCTACAGCCCCATCCTTCCCGGCAGGGCGCGGAACATGCTGGCGAGGGTCGGGGAAGTCAAGCACCCACGGCGGGGTTTTTCCCGCCCGCCGAGTCCCGCATCTCGCCGGCGCGGACGCTGGCGATGGCGTTGTTCAGGATGCGCACGATCGCCTCGTCGCCGACGCTGCGCGCCAGCAGCGCCAGCGCGCCGCCGAGCAGCGCCGAGGCGGTCGCCACCTCGGGGATGCCCTGCCCGCCGAGGTACTCGATCGCCTTGTCGATCACCGCCCCGGCCAGGGAGAGTTCGCCGGAAATCGGGTCCTGCGGTGCCGCGGAGTCGGTCGGGGTCGTGGCCATCGTCTGGATCCTTCGCGTGTTCATGGATTGCCCGCCGGCACTCCGGCGCGCGGTATCAGCTGTCCGCCAGTGTCCCGACCAGCAAATACGGTCATCATGCGTCGGGACACTAGCTCTTTGTTTTCAGTGGCCTGCTGGTCCCTGAAATGGGTAGGCATTTCAGGGGCAGGACACCAGCGCCCGCGGCGCGGCGTCTTCCTGCTCCACCGCCTGCAGCGCCCACATCCTTGCATACAGCCCGCCGGCCGCCAGCAGCCCCGCATGGGTGCCGCGCTCGGCCACGCGGCCCTCGGCCAGCACCACGATCTCG
>JAJZVS010000292.1 GCA_021845555.1 Pseudomonadota bacterium | reverse complement strand
CATTGAAGCGGACCTTGCGCCAGGCTGAGGTGGAAATCGTCAAACGGTCCGATCAGGCCAAGGGCTTCGTTCTCCTACCCAGACGATGGGTGGTCGAACGCACGCTGGCTTGGCTGAACCGATGCCGTCGCCTGGCCAAGGATTGGGAAAATCTCAACGCGAAGGCCCGCGCCTTCCTGTACCTTGCCTCCATTCGCCTGATGGTCAGAAGGCTATGCCGGAAGTAGAAATGTTCCCGGACAGACTCTGATGGGGCGAGATGAGATTAGGTGTGTGTAGCTCGATATGTAGGTCTCCGCCCTGTTCGGCATAAAAATCCGCGAAGATAGCGCGGCCGCGGCGTACGGCCTGAACAGTCTTGTCCCCAAACCGAAATCGGCACCCTTCGCAAAACTCTCGACTCATTGACATGAACAACGGTAAGACAACCCTAAACTTTCCGCGGCGCTGCGGCGACTGCGAAATTTTCCATTCTAGCGAGCGTGTAGCCGTCCAGCGGAATCTGACCTGCCCAGCCAGCTCGATGCCATGCCAACCGATGACGTGTCCACCGTCGGGCGCAAACAGGTATATCTCCCGGACGGCCCAGCTCTCTTCGGGCTCGCCCGGCTCCACGCCCGGCGCCGTCTGGCCGAACCTGTAGATGCTGGGCGAAGACGCAATCCACCGAGACAGGTTTCTAAGAAAAAGTCCTTCGCTAGGCTCGATCTTTCTTATGAAGGCGTGATATGGCATCAAGTCATATGGAAAATCTTCTACATCGCGGAAGACTCTAGGTCCAGGCGAGATATCCCAATCAACATACATTGGGCTTGGTTCGACCAAAATACTGGACCGGAATCCGCCCACAACAGACTGTATCAGCAATTCGTCTGGAATCGCGGAAAATTCGAAAGATTTGAGCAGATGGCTGTCTGATTTGATCGTCATTAGTACACGCTCTATGGAACTTCTTGTCAGCGCCCAGAACTGCGATCCCCAATATATGTCGAGGGCCTTCTTTCCGGCGCGCTTGAGATCCTGCAGCTCGCCTATCTTTTGGAGGAATGCGTCGTCGATTGGTGAGAAAAGACGGGGTTTGCGGGTGCGGACAGAGCTCACAGCATGATCCAAAAAGAAGAATTCCCTATACCGTTCATAGAATTCCGTCCCTGGCTCTTGCCGTATGAGGTCGATGTATTCGACGGCTGGGTCGAACAATTCTGCGAGCGACTCAGGAGTGCGAACCGGTATGCTGTCGTCTGAGATCAGAACGAATCTATCAAATTCGCCCCGTTCTCTTGCTGTCTCCAGGAGTTTTAGCATCGCGCGGATCATAGAAAACCCACCCCAAAACACCTCGACTGGATCCGGAACGAATTCGCATCCCGCAGCAGCTTCCCCCAGGGCTTCGCGATAGGCTGAACCGTCGGATTTTCGATCGAGGTGGACAAACATCCTCCAGGCAGCACTAACCAGCACGCGTGAGGTGACTGCCAAGACCGCGGGGGCATGGCTGGCGAGTACCAGGCATGCCACGCGGGGCCGATCACGTGGGCGCGAAGGCGCGGCCTCCATGTGGTCAGCGTCCATGTTGTGACCGCCTCATATGGGCAAGGGAACCTTGTTTTGGCGCCCCCGGCGTCTGTCGCGATGCTTCCATTAACCCGTTCCTTAGATGAATATAATGCGAACTTGGGAAATGGCCGAACTGGCCGCACATTTCATTTCCGGTCTCGGTTGGGGACAGAACTTCACGCCGAAATCGTTCGGGCGGCCTTCGGCGCGACCGTGCCGAGCGTAGTGCTCCCAGGCGCTGGTTTCATGGCCGCGCGCGATGGCTTCCCCGATGTCCGGGTACATCCGGAGATAGGCCGCCTCGTCGAAACGCGAGCGGTCCGAATCCTCGGTGTGTGCCGCCTCCATCATGTCCATGGCCTGTGCTCCGCGCGGCCCGCATCTGCCGTTGCGCCGACTATACCCGCCCGCGTCCCGCGCTGTCACTCGCGCCCCGCACCCTCCGTGCGCTCGCCCTTCCTCGCCTTGTCTTCCTCCGTGGCGAACGCCTTCCTTGTCTTCCCGCCCTGCCGTCCCGCCGCCGGTTAACCCGATCTTAACCCTTGCATGCTCTTATCGCCCCGTGACCGACGCCGCACCCCACCCCCTGGCCTCCTGGTTCGCCGAGTTCCTGGCGTTCCTGCTCCACGGCATCGCCGAGTGCGGCGGCCGGCGCCAGATCGCCGGCCCGCTGACGATCCGGCTGCAACGCCGGTTCAACAAGATGGCCCGGCGGTTCGCCGCGTTGCTCGCGCATCTGGCGGCATTCGGGGCGGATGCACCGCTCCGCGCCTATCATCGCAAGCAGCCCCTCGCCGCCGCCGCGCCCCAAAACCCGCCCGAGGACTCACCCAAGCCCGCCGTCCGCCGCCACGCGCTCCCGCTGCCGCAAGCCGTGCGCGTGCCCAACCGCCGCGCCTGGCTGGTGGGCCTGAGCCCCAACGTCAACTGCGCCGCCGGGCGGCTGCAAGACAAGATGAACGATCCGGAGATGGTGGCCCTGCTCGCCGCCTCGCCCCGGCTGGTGGCACTGCTGCGCCCGCTGTGCCGCATGCTGGGGGTGGAATTCGCCCCCGGCATCCTGCCGCCCCCGCCGCCGCGGGCGCCGCGCAAACCCCGCCCTCGCCGCTGGCGCGTGCCGCGGCGGGGCGATCTGCTGTTCCTGCTGCGCATGGGCAAGCCGATTCCAGGAACCTGATCGCCGGGCGGGGATATGCACGCCCAAAACGTTACGAAACAGGAACAAAACGCCCGCCGGCTACCCGAAGATCTCGCTGTGCGACCCAAGCCGCGCCAGCCGCAGCGTATCCGCGTCGGGCTTGCGAGTAATCAGCACGAGGTCGGGCTTGATATGGCAGTCGCGATAGCCGGCCCAGTCCCCGCTCAGGTCATGGTCCCGGAAGCGGGGCGCCAACGGCAGATCGTCGGCCAGGGCCGAGACCACCGCCATCAGGTCGGCATCGAGCGTGGCCCGGTGCCGGCCCCTGGCCTCGCGCTTATAGTCCCGCTTGAACGCGGTCGCCCGCTCGATCGTCCGCATCCGGGCCGGCGTCCTCATGCAGGTCCGCCAGCAGGGCGGCAGGGCTGGCGAAGCGCTTGCCCCTCCCGGCTTCGAGCTCGGCGATGGCCGCGCGGGTTGTCGCGTTCGGCACCTTGACCTCGAAGGGCAGGCGCCGCTCATCGGCGATGCGCAGCAGCAACAGGCGGATGGCGTCCGAAATCGACAGCCCCATGGCGTCGAGCGCGGCGGCGGCGCGCTGCTTGGTGTCCGTGTCGATGCGGGCGCGGACGTAGGTATCGGCGGCGGTCATGGCAGGTTCTCCCCGGAACCGGGCGATCGGGTCTGGATGTAGTCACAATGGGGCCCCGGCGCAAGCCGCCCGCCCGCAACCCGCCCGAGGCGCGGCCCCGGCAAATCCGTCTCGACACCGGACCCCGGTCCGGGCCATGAAGCGCCACCCCACGAAGCGGCGCGCGCCATGGCCTTCCCCCATCTCCCCAAGCCCCCGGACGATTTCCGCGCCCGCCTGCGTGCCCTGCCGCAGGACCCGGCGGCGCGCTGGGAAGCGCTGGTGGCGCTCGCCAACACCGATCTGTCCTTCCTCCAGACCAACGCGCTCGATGCCGCGCTGACCGCCGCCTTCCCCGAGCCGCCAGGAAGTCTCGCCGGCAAGCCGGTGCGCCTCGCGGTGCTCGGCTCCGCCACCACCACCCATCTGCTCGGGCCGATCCGCGTCGCCGCCCTGCGCCGCGGCCTGCACGTCGCCGCCATCGAGTCCGACTTCGCCCAGTATCAGCAGGCGCTGGAGGACGAGACCTCCGCCCTGTACGATTTCGCCCCCACCGCGGTGCTGTTCGCGCTCGATGCGCACCACCTGGCCGCCGCGGCGCGCGGCGCCCAGGATGCGGCGGCGGAGGCGGCGGCGCTGGCCGGGTTGCTCGCCCGGCTGGCGGCGCTGTGGGCGCGGGCGCGGACGGCGTTCCGCTGCCCGGTGCTCCAGCAGACGGTGCTGCCGCTGCACCGCCCGTTGCTGGGCGCGAACGAGCATCGGCTGCCCGGCTCCCCGGCCGGGTTCGTGGCCCGGCTGAACGCGGCGCTGCGCGGGGCGGCCGATGCCGCGGGCGTGCACCTGCTGGCGGTCGATGCGGCGGCGGCGCGCGACGGGGTGGCCGCGTGGCACAACCCGACATACTGGCACCTGGCCAAGCAGGAGATCGCCCCCGCCGCCGCCCCCGCCTACGGCGATCTGGTCGCCCGCCTGCTGGCCGCGTTGCAGGGCCGCAGCGCGAAGGCCCTGGTGCTCGATCTGGACAACACGCTGTGGGGCGGCGTGATCGGCGACGACGGGATGGAGGGGATCGTCCTCGGCCAGGGCAGCGCCGGCGGGGAGGCGTTCGCCGCGTTCCAGCACTATGCGCGCGGCCTGGCGGCGCGCGGGGTGATCCTGGCGGTATGCTCCAAGAACGACGAGGCGAACGCGCTGGAACCGTTCGAGCACCATCCGGAGATGGTGCTGAAGCGTGCCGACATCGCCTGCTTCGTGGCGAACTGGCAGGACAAGCCCACCAATATCCGCCGCATCGCCGCCGAGCTGAACATCGGCCTGGACGCGCTGGTGTTCCTCGACGACAACCCGATGGAGCGCGACCTGGTGCGCCAGGAACTGCCGATGGTGGCGGTGCCGGAGGTAACCGACGACCCC
>JAJZVS010000291.1 GCA_021845555.1 Pseudomonadota bacterium | reverse complement strand
TCGGCCGGCGCTTGGCCGCGCGCCTCGGCCTGCCGTTCCGCGACGCGGATGTGGAGATCGAGGCGGCGGCCGGCTGCACGATCCCCGAGTTGTTCGCCCGCTACGGCGAGGCGGCCTTCCGCGACGGCGAAAAGCGGGTGATCCGCCGCCTGCTGGCCGGGGAGCCGATGGTGCTGGCGTTCGGCGGCGGTGCCTTCATGGACCCCGAAACCCGCGCCGCCGTGCGCGCCGAGGCGGTCTCCGTCTGGCTGCGCTGCCTGGTGCCGACGCTGGTGCGCCGGGTGGCGGGGCGGGAGCACCGCCCGCTACTGGCCGGCGGCGACCATGGAGAGATCCTCACCAAGCTGATGGCCCAGCGCCATCCCTTCTATGCCGAGGCGGACGTGATCGTCGATTGCGGCGACGAGCCGCCCGACGTCACCACCACCCATGTGCTGGACGCCGTGCTGTCCTGGCGGGCGCCGCGCCGGCTCTCGGTTGTGCTGCCGAGCGCGGGCTACGACATGCTGATCGGCCCCGGCCTGCTCCGCCGCGCCGGCGCCTGGCTCGCCCCGGTGCTGCCGCAGAAGCGCGCGGTGGTGGTGACCGACGAGACGGTGGCGCCGCTGCACCTGCCGGCGCTGCTTGCCGGGCTGGAGGAAACCGGCATCGCCGCCGAGGCGATCGTGATCGCCGGCGGCGAAAGCGCCAAGACGCTGGACACCTACGCGCATATCACCGACCGCCTGCTGGAGGCGCGGGTGGAGCGGCGCACCAGCGTGATCGCCCTCGGCGGCGGGGTGGTGGGCGACCTTGCGGGGTTCGCCGCCGCCACCACGCTGCGCGGCCTGCCGTTCGTGCAGATGCCGACCACGCTGCTGGCGCAGGTGGACAGCTCGGTCGGCGGCAAGACCGGGGTGAACACCGCGCGCGGCAAGAACCTGCTGGGCGCCTTCCACCAGCCGCGCTTGGTGCTGGCCGATACCGCGACGCTCGCCACCCTGCCCGCGCGGGAACTGCGCGCGGGCTATGCCGAGACGGTGAAGGCCGGGCTGATCGGGGACGCCGCGTTCTTCGCCTGGTGCGAGCATAACGGCGCCGCTGTGGTCGGCGGCGACGCCGAGGCGCAGGGGGAGGCGATCCTGCGCGCCAGCGCCTTCAAGGCGCAGGTGGTGGGCGATGACGAGCGCGAGGAGAAGCCGAACGACGGCCGCGCGCTGCTCAATCTCGGCCACACCTTCGGCCACGCGCTGGAGGCGGAATACGGCTATACCGGCGGGCTGCTGCACGGGGAGGGGGTGGCTGCCGGCATCGGCCTGGCGTTCCGCCTGTCCGCCCGGCTCGGCCTCTGTGCGCCGGCGGAGGCCGAGCGGGTGGT
Organism: Pseudomonadota bacterium; assembly: GCA_021845555.1. GTDB lineage: Bacteria > Pseudomonadota > Alphaproteobacteria > Acetobacterales > Acetobacteraceae > JAJZVS01. The sequence goes on along the minus strand of JAJZVS010000291.1, from coordinate 3,394 downwards.
GGCGCATCTGGCCGCGGTCGGGCTGCCGGCCGAGCTCTCCATGCTGAACCGCCGCTTCTCGGCGGCGACCCTGATCGGGCATATGCGGCGGGACAAGAAAGTGCGCGACGGCGCGCTGATCTTCGTGCTGGCGCGTGGGATCGGCCAGGCGCAGACGGTGGGCGACGTGCCGGAGGCGGCGGTGGTCGAGGTGCTGCGCGAGGCCGGCTGCGCGGCCTGAAACGAACCGGCGGCTTCAGAACGAAACCCGCCACGATCGCTCCTTCCCTGGCGTGGAAGGGACGATCGTGGCGGGTTTCGTTTCCGGGTGTTCCGGCCCGCCTCAGCGTCGGCCGGGCGGGACGTAGTCGCGCTGCGTCGGGCCGGTGTAGACTTGGCGCGGCCGGCCGATACGCTGCTCGGGGTCCTCGATCATTTCCGACCACTGGCTGATCCAGCCGACGGTGCGCGAGACGGCGAACAGCGCGGTGAACATCGAGGTCGGGAAGCCCATCGCCTTCAGGATGATCCCGGAATAGAAATCGACGTTCGGATAGAGCTTGCGATCGACGAAATACTTGTCGTTGAGCGCGATCTTTTCCAGCTCCATCGCCAGGTCGAGCAGCGGGTCGTCCTTGATCCCGAGCTCGCCCAGCACGTCGTGGCAGGCCTTCTGGATGATCTTCGCGCGCGGGTCGTAGTTCTTGTACACGCGATGGCCGAAGCCCATCAGCTTGGTGTGGCTGCCCTTGTCCTTCACCTCGGACAGGAACTCGGGGATGTTACGGACATGGCCGATCTCGGCCAGCATCTTCAGCACGGCCTCGTTCGCACCGCCATGGGCGGGCCCCCACAGGGAAGCGATGCCGGCGGCGATGCAGGCGAACGGGTTGGCCCCGGTCGAACCCGACAGCCGCACCGTGGAGGTGGAGGCGTTCTGCTCGTGATCGGCGTGCAGGATCATGATCAGATCCATGGCCTTCGCCAGGATCGGGTTGACCTTGTACGGCTCCGTCGGCACGGCGTTGAACATATGCAGGAAGTTTTCCGCGTAGCCGAGGTCGTTGCGCGGATACATGAACGGCTGGCCGCTGTTATATTTGTGCGCCCAGGCAGCGATCGTCGGCATCTTCGCGATCAGGCGGAAGGCGCTGATGCGCCGGTGCTCGGGGTTATTGATGTCCAGGCTGTCATGATAAAAGGCCGACAGCGCGCCGACCACGCCGCACATCACCGCCATCGGATGCGCGTCGCGGCGGAAGCCGTTGTAGAACTGCCGGATCTGCTCGTGCAGCATGGTGTGGCGCAGCACGCCCATCTCGAACCCGCGCAGCTCGGCAGGCTTCGGCAGGTCGCCGTTCATCAGCAGATAGGCGACTTCCAGGAAGGTCGAGTGTTCGGCCAGCTGCTCGATCGGGTAGCCGCGATAGAGCAGCACGCCCGCATCGCCATCGATATACGTGATCTTGCTCTCGCACGCCGCGGTGGCGCCGTAGCCCGGATCGTAGGTGAAGATGCCCAGATCGCCGTAGATGCGGCGGATATCGGCCACTGCTGGTCCGATCGTCCCTTCCACCAGCGGGAGCTGGGACGATTTGTTGGTGCCGTCGAGGGTAATGGTCACGGACCGTTTGGCCGAGCCGCTCATGGGGATGTCCTTATTCAAGGTAGGGACGCGATCGGCGCCGCCCGCGCCTTGCGGCGAAATTATGTCCGCCGGCCCCGGGACGCAACCTTAGCACCCGCAGCATGCCGCCGGACGGGCCTGGCCCCCGGTTGACACCCCCCGCCGCCCTGGCACCCTCCGCCCTCGCAGCGCCGCCACCCCGGCCGGGAGGAACCCATGTCCGCCAGCGTCGATCTGACGATCACCCCGCTTTCGACGCATACCGGCGTCGAGATCCGCGGGATCGACCTCTCCCGCCCGGTCGATCCGGCGCTTGCCGCCCGGCTGAACCGCGCCTTCGTCGATCATGCGGTGCTGGTGTTCCGCGACCAGCACCTGACCGCGCCCGAGATGCTGGCGGCGGTGCGGCTGTTCGGCGAGGTGTTCCCCCAGCACAACACGCGCTTCGCCCTGCCGGACTGCCCGCTGATCCATTACATCTCCAACCAGGACCGCTTCCCCGACGGCCGCCGCTACATCCCCGGCGAGGGCTGGCACACCGACCACTCGAACGACGCGATGCCGCCCAAGGCCACGGTGCTGCACGCGGTCACGCTGCCCGATCGCGGCGGGGATACCGAATTCGCCAATCTGCAGCAGGCCTGGGCGGCGCTCGATCCGGCCACGCGGCAGCGGATCGACGGGCTGCAAGCGGTGCATGTCTATCAGAGCAGCCATAGCGCGCGGAAACTGATGGGGCTGGCGCCCGACGCCCGCGCCGCGGTGCCGGCGGCGGTGGTCCACCCGATCGTGCGCACCCACCCCGAGAACGGGCGCAAGGGCCTCTACATCAACCCGATCCGGATCGAATCGATCCCCGGGATGGAAGAGCCCGAGGCACTGGCGCTGCTCGATACCCTGCTCGACCACGCCACGCAGCCCGCGTTCGTCTATCGCCACCGCTGGCAGGCGGGCGATTTGGCGATGTGGGACAACCGCTGCCTGTTGCACAAGGCGAACGGGGACTACGACATGGCGCAGACGCGGTATCTGTATCGCGTGATGCTGAAGGGCGACGCGCCGGTCTGAACGCGCCGCGATCGCGCCCCCCCTGGCGTCATGCCGCCAGCGGCGGCCGGTATCAGGTATCGCTGCGGCGCGAGCGGCCAACGATCTGCGTGGGATCGACGAAGCGCAGCGCGACGATCAGCGAAACCAGGCTGACCAGCATGTAGATTACCGCCATCGCGTCGATCGACTGGTTGGTGCGCACGCCGGCGGCGAACACCGCGTAATAGAGCGCGACCACCAGCGTCTGGCTGTTTGCCCCGGCGGTGAGGAAGGTGAGCTCGAACATGCCGATCGTGCGCACCAGCACCAGCACCAGTGCGGCCAGGATGCCCGGCATCAGCAACGGTACCATCACCCGGCGGAACAGCGCGAAGGTCCCGGCGCCGAACACCCGCGCGGCGGCTTCCACCCGTGGATCGATCTGCTCGATGAAGGGCACCAGGATGAAGATCACGAACGGCACCGACGGCACCAGATTGGCCAGGATCACCCCGGTCAGCGTGCCGCCAAGGCGCAGCTGGTACAGCACCGAGGCAAGCGGAATCCCGAAGGTGAAGGGCGGCACGATCAGCGGCAGCAGGAAGGTGATCAGCAGCGCCCGCTTGCCGGGAAAATTCCGCCGCGCCAGCGCATAGGCCGCCGGCACGCCGATCAGCGCCGAGCCTATCAGCACCGCGCCCGCGACCTCGAACGTCACGGTCAGCACGTAGCTGAGCTGGTACTGGTCCCAGGACTCGG
>JAJZVS010000290.1 GCA_021845555.1 Pseudomonadota bacterium | reverse complement strand
GAACCGTGCAGGTGTCGCCCGGCTTCAGGAAGCGCAGCCCGGTGAAGGTGCCGCAGGTCACGAACTGGCCGGCGCGGACGCCGCGCCCGTCGCGCAGCATGTTGGCCAGCGCGGTGGCCACGCGCAGCGGATCCCCGCTCGGGTTGCCGCCGTTCTGGTCCAGCACCACCGCCCCGTTCACCAGCAGCGTCACGTGGATGTTGGTCAGATCGAGCTGTTGCCAGGCAGCTACCGGGGCGGCGTGGACGAAGCCGCCGTTGCTGACGCAATCGGCCAGTTTCTCCAGCATGCCGCGGCTGGCCTGGTCCTGGTAGCGGCTGTCGATGACCTCGATCGCGGCGCAGGGTTCCACCGCACGCGCCACTTCCTCGCGCGTATAGGGGGTGGCGCGCGCGGGCAGGTCGGCGGTGAAGCGGAACGCGACTTCGCCTTCCACGCCGCAGAGCGGCACTTCCGCGGCCGGGACCCGCGCCGGGGAGGGGCGGATGGTGCGGGCATAGATCAGCCCGCGGGTGGGCGCGTCGTCGCCGACCGCGGCGGCCTTGAAGGCGCCCACCGGCTCCCCGAGCAGGGCGGCGGTGGCGTCCTGGATGGCATGCGCGGCGGCGATGTCGGCGGGCGCGACGGGCAGGGCGGGCAGGCGGCTGCCGTCCCGCCGCGCGCGCACGAGCAGGGCGGCGGCGATCTGATCCTGATTCATGATGGTTTCCTCCCCGATGATGCGGCGGCGGGAGCGCGCCGGATGCGCTCCCGCCGTCAGGTTATTTCGTTGCCGGTGCCGCCGTGGCGGCGGGGGTACCGTCGAGATTGAAGAGCTGGACCTTGACCCCGGCGCGCGCCTTGGCAACGGCCTTTTCCACCGCTGCCTTGAGGATTTTCTGGCGCAGCCCGTCCTCGGCCTCGGCGAAGGTCGGGGCCGGCGCCTGCCGGCGGGCCAGCACCTTGATGACGTGCCAGCCGAACTGGCTGTGCACGGGGGTCTTGGTGTAGGTGCCCGGTTTCAGCGCGAAGGCGGCATCGGCGAACGCCGGCACCATCTCGTCTTTCTTGAAGAACCCGAGATCGCCGCCGTTCTTCGCGCCGGGATCCTTGCTGTACTGCTTGGCCAGGGCGGCGAAATCGGCGCCCTTGTTCAGCTTGGCAATGATCTTCTCGGCCTCGGCCTTGGTCGGCACCAGGATATGCTCGGCGTGCACTTCCTCCGGTCCCGGCTTGCCGGCGATGTCCTTCTGATACGCGGCCTGTAGCGCCGCCGGGGTGATGAGCGGTTTCACCTCCTTGCTGAGGATCGCGTTTTCCAGCACCTGGTCGGTGGCGGCGGCGATCTGCTTCTGCACTGCCGGGGTGTGTTCCATCCCTTCCCGCCGGGCCTGCGCCACCAGGGCGCGGGCGTCGATCATCCGCTCGAGCAGCATGGGGAACAGCGTCTTCGGCGGCAGGCCGCGCAGGTTCGGCGGCAGGGCGGCAGCGGCCTGCTCGACGTCGCCAAGATGGATGGCGTGACCATCGACCGTCGCCACCACCGGATTGGCGGGCGCCGCGGCGGCGGGGGTCGCGGGCGCGGCCGGCGGCGCGACCTGCGCGCGCGCCGGCGGGCTGCCGGGCGCGATCAGCAGCCCGAGGCTGAGCAGGCCGGTCGCCGCGGCGGTGAGGATTCGCGTGCGGGAGAGCGGGATCGGCCTGGCTGCGGCGGCAGCCGGGCGGACGGCGGAAGGACGGGCCGGAGACCCGAGGCGAGCGCGCATTGCAACTCCTGGAGGGGGAATGGCCCGGACTATGCCGAAGCCGGCGGGGGCGAACAAGCGCCCGGGGAACAAGCGCCCCGGGGAACAAGCCCTTGGGGCGTCGCGCTGGCGGGGGCTGGCCCCGGAACGAGCAAAACCTGGGTCGCCACCGGGTGGCGGGATGCAAGGGGAGGGCGATCGGCCGGCGTGCCGGAGCCGCGCCGATCGGGCAGAGGGCATCCCCCGCCGGGCGCGGCGGGGGATGCCCTGCGTTACTTATGGCCTTCGGAAGCGCATGTGGCCAGGTAGGCCTCGTTGGCCGGGTAGGTCTTGACGATGCTGAACACGTCGCGATCGGCCGCATCGACGGTGAATCGGCTTTCGACGATATAGAGTGCCTGCACCGCCTGATGGTCGCAGGCGCGATAGTGTTCCGGCCCTTTGTAGAGGTCGTATTTCAGTGCCTCCATCGCCGCGATCAGTTTCGGCGTGGCGACCGAACCGGCGGCCTTGGCGGCGGTGAGCACGGCCATCGGCGCGGCGAAGCCGAGCGCGGCGTAGTCGGTCGGCACCCGGCCGCCGTGGTCCTGGCGGAAGCGGCGGTTGAACGCGTTGGCGGAAGCAACGGTATCCTCGAGCTTCCAGTAGTAGCCGACGGCGCCGATCACGTCCTCATAGGCCGTGGACCCGGCGGCGAGCCGCGCGGTCATGGAGATCACCGCGACCGCGACCTTGGCGGACTTCTTCAACCCCATCCAGTCGGCCTGTTGGACCGAGAACTGCTGATCGGGTCCGTAGTTGCAGATGATCACGATGCTCGGCTTGGCGGCGGCGATCTTCTCGAGGTAGGGGGTGAAGTCGGTCGTGCCGAGCGGATGGTAGACTTCGGCTACGGTCTCCATCTTATGCGCTTGGCCGGCTGCCTTGAACCCGGACACGAGCTCGTGACCGGTCGCGTAGTCCACCGCGAGGAAGGCGACGCGCTGGCCGAATTCCGGGAAGGCATAGTCGGCCAGCACCTGGCTCGACATATGCGGCGTCGGGCCTTCGTGGAAGGTGGTGCGCGCCCAGGCGGGGGTGGCGACGATCTGGTTCGACTGGCTGACGCCGTTGAACAGGACATTGTGCTGCTTGGCGACGTTGTTGATCGCCAGCATCACGCCCGGGGACAGGCCCCCGGCCATGAAATCGACACCGCCCTTGATCAGTTCCGCGGTCCCGGCGGCGGCCACCTTGGCGTTCAGCCGGAAGTCGCGGACCAGGAGTTCGGCGTGCCGCCCGGCGAGGCCGCCGGCGTCGTTGAACATCGACACCGCAACGCCGGCGCCGCGCACCATTTCCAGTGCTTCTTCGGCATAGGGGCTGCTGATCGGCACGCCGAATCCGATGCGGATCGGTGTCGCCGCCTGGGCGCGCACGAAAGGCAGCGGCAAGGAGGCAAGCGCGAGGCCCCCGGTCAGCGCCTGGCGGCGCGAGAGACGGGCAATCCGGGGCGCGGTGCGGGCCATGTGGAAATCCTCCTGGGACGCTTAGGTGTTTCCCAACCGAAGCCAGGATAGACCAAACTGTGCCGCACAGGCAACGCGGCTATTCCGGCGCGGCGCGTGAAGGTGTAGGGTAGCCCCAGCTCAAGTAGGAGGACCGGGCATGTCCTGTTTCCGTTACCCCGTCGCGGTGCGTGTTCTGGCTGCGGCGGCGTTCCTTAGCGCGGCAGGGTGGGCCGTGTCGGCGCATGCCGCGGACGCGGCCGCCGGCAAGCAGGTGTTCCAGCAGCAATGCGCGATCTGCCACGCCGACAAGCCCGGCGTGAACAAGATCGGCCCGTCGCTGTTCGGCGTGGTGGGCCGCCATACCGGCAGTGAGAAGGGCTACAGCTATTCGGTGGCGAACAAGAACGCCAACCTGGTCTGGACGCCTGAGAATCTCGACAAGTATCTGGACAATCCGCAGGCGGTGGTGCCGGGCACCAAGATGCCGTACGGCGGCCTGAAGAACGCGACCAAGCGCGCCAATCTCATCGCCTTCCTGGAGACGCTCAAATAGGACACACCTCCCGCCGGTTTTCAGCGGCGTTGATCTAGATCAACGACCGGGGGCAGGGTGGCCGCGAGATTGCGGCCGGGTCATCGAAAGGAGATGCCGATGCAATCCGTGGAATACCGCACCGCTGGTGCCCTGGCGCTGGGGCTGGGGGGATTGGTGGTTGCCGCGTCCATGCTGATGTCGCAGCAGCGACCAGCGGACGCGCTTCCCGCCTTTGCCGCGCAGACCGGACAGCCGTGTACCGCCTGCCATATCGGCGGGTTCGGGCCGCAGCTGACGCCGTTCGGGCGGGCGTTCAAGATCGGCGGCTATACCCAGGGCGGGGGCTCCGGCTGGGAAGCGCATTTCCCACTGTCAGCGATGGCGCAGGCGTCGTTTACTCACACTGCCAAGTCCGCGCCCCCTGGCTCGTATCATACCTACGGGACGAATGACAATTTCGGATTCGATCAGGACAGCATTTTCGTTGCCGGCCGCGTGAGCGATCATACCGGCGGATTTATGCAGCTGACGTACACCAACGTCGATCAGCGGCTGGGCGGTGGCAATGGCCTCAACGTCGACAACACTGATCTGCGGCCCTACACGACGACTGTGCAGGCGTTTGGCAATGACCTGACGATCGGCCTTTCTGTCAATAATGACCCAACGGTACAGGATCCGTACAACAGCACGTTTGCGTGGGGCTATCCGTATATAGGCTCACACTTCAGCAACAGCCCTGCCGCGGTGACACTTTTAGGCTCGTTCGCGCAGAATGCGATTGGCGTGACTGCATATGCGTGGTACAATGAGCATTTGTACCTGGAGGCCGGGGCGTACACGGGGACAACCTACTGGCTTGGCAACATGCTCGGCGACGGCCAAGGGCCGATTAACAAGGGCCTGATGCCCTATGTTCGTGCCGCGTATGAGTGGGACTGGGGCAACAATGCCGCCTGGGCCGGCGCGACCTTCCTGCCTGCGACGCTCGACCCCGGATTGGGGGT
>JAJZVS010000289.1 GCA_021845555.1 Pseudomonadota bacterium | reverse complement strand
ACCAACCAAGGTCCGGGTTGCGCCCCTTTCCCGGCGAAGCCGTCCGAGGGGTCCAGGGGACTTGTCCCCTGGCAGGGGGTCCAGGGGGGCAGCGTCCCCCTGGCCTTACTTTCCCCCTACGAAGCGGGCATCGCCCACCGCGCACTGTCCCACTCGGGCGCGTAGGCGCGGTTGGTCTGGGCGGCGTTGCGGTTGACAAGTTGGCGGGCGAACAGCGGGTGGCGCATGGAGCGCACCTCGTGTTCGATCGTGAACAGCACCTTGTTGGTTTTCGTATCGACGATGTCGTTGAAGCGGTACTGGTGCTGGTCGCTTTCCTCTGTGATCAGCCCGCGTTCCAGCAGTTTCTTGTGCGGGCCGGAGAAGTCCGCGAGGGTGATCTGGATGTGGTGTCCGTCGTAGGCCGGCAGCGCGGCGGCGGTTTCGCGGAACAGGATCTTGTTGCCGTCGCCCAGGATCGCCCAGGCGTGCTTGCCGCGCCCGTCCTTCGTCACGCCGGCGATACCGCCCAGGATCTCGCGGTAGAACCGGGCGATGGCGGCGAGGTCGGTGCCCTTCGGGATGTCGCACTCGACATAGGGCATGCCGAGCGTGATGCGCCCGAAGCGCTCCGCGTCCGGCGCGTGCAGGCGGATGCGGTTGCCCCAGGGGCAGGTGGTTTCCACCCCGTCGTTGGTTTCGCGGAAGCTGAACTTCGTCCCCGCGAGGTCCTTCTGCACCCGCGCCAGCCGGGCCAGCAGCGCCTCGGTATCGGGGATCACCAGCCCGGTGGTGCCGCGCACCACCTGCGGCGCGCGCGCCGGCAGATGGAACTGCGCCCGGCCGATGTTGATCCACATGTTCTCGAGCCCGGTCATCAGATACGGGTCGCGGGTCAGGCCGAGGCCGGAGACGTAGAAGATCGTCGCCAGGCGCTGGTCGGGCACGGTCACGTTCACGTGGCCGAGTTCGACGATGTTGCCGAGGTCCTCGACCGTGCGGTCGTAGGTGGGCGTGCTGGTGGCCATGTCGTTCATGTGCTGGTTTCCCCCTGCCGATACGACGGCTTTCCCCGCATGATAGGCCCCGGCGCCCGCCTCTGGTCAATGCCGCCCCTGGTCAATGACAACGGGCGATGCTCCCCTGGCGGTCGGCCGGAGCTGCCAGGGGAACAACGGGCGTCCACCGACGCGGGAGGAAGCGATGGCACCAGGCTTGCGTCCGGGACGCAGCGGGGCGGGTGGACTTGCCGCGGCGCCGGGGTTCCTGCGCCTGTGGACGGTGGGCGGCCTGTCCAACGCGATGCGGCAGTTCGAGATCCTGGCCGCGGCGCTGTTCACCTTCGATCTCACCCATTCCGGCCTCGCGGTGGCGGTGGTGTCGGCCTGCCGCAACCTGCCGATGCTCGCGTTCGGGGCGCTGGCCGGGGTGGTTTCCGAATCGCTCGACCGCAAGGCGATCCTGGTGGCGGCGCAGGCGGTCAGCGCGGCGGCCTCCGCCAGCGTGGCGCTGCTGGCCGCCGCCGGGGTCGCGCGACCGTGGGAACTGGCGGCGGCGGCGCTGGTCAGCGGCACGATGTGGTCCACCGAAGGCGCGACGCGCCGGCGCATGCTGGGCGAGACGCTGCCCCCCGCTCTGGTGGCGCGCGGCTTCGCCTTCGATTCGCTCACCAACGCGGCGGTGCGGATGCTGGGGCCGCTGTCGGCCGGGGTGGCGTTCCAGACGCTGGGCCTGGCGGGGGCCTATGCGATCTCCGCGACCTGTTACGGGGTCGCGACGCTGCTCGCGCTTGGCGTGGCGCACCGGCAGACCCCGACGCGACTGCGCCTCGCGCGGGTGCCGCGCGACCTGGCGGAGGGGTTCGGCTACGCCCGCGCCCATCCGGTGATCGCCGGCGTACTGGGCGTGACGATCGCGATGAACATCTTCGGCTTCTCCTACATCGCCCTGGTGGCGCCGATCGCCGAGCGCCATTTCGCCGTCCCCGCCGCGCTGGTGGGCGTGCTGGCGGCGTCCGAGCCGGTCGGCGCGCTGATCGCCGGCAGCTGGCTCACCCGCCGCGGTGCGCCGTTCAGCGGGCGGCTGCTGATGGTGGGGGGCACGCTGCTGTTCCTGACCACGGTCGCCCTGCTCGGGCGCATGCCGGTCTTCGCGCTGGCCTGCCTGGTGATGGTGCCGGGCGGGTTCGGCACCGCGTCCTTCAGCGCGATGCAGACGGCGCTGATCGCGACCCACGCGCCGGCCGAGATCCGCTCGCGCCTGTTCGGGCTGCTGACGGTGTGCATCGGCTGCGGGCCGCTCGGGATTCTGGCGATGGGCGTGCTGGGCCACCTGATCGGCGACCGCGCGGCGCTCGATGTGATGGCGGGGGTGGGGATGGTGGTGGTGCTGCTGCTCGGGCGGCGCTGGCGGCGGCGGGAGGGCGCGATCGTGCCCGCGCCGCCGCCGCGCACCGGGGACGCGCTGGCGCGCGGAACCAATCCGGGTTAGCGGAACAGCCCGCCGAGTTCCGCCAGCCGCGCCAGATGGCTGTCGGCGTCGCCGAACATCTGGTCGATCATCGTCACGCGCTTGAAATGATGCCCGACCTGGTATTCCATCGTCATGCCGATGCCGCCGTGCAGCTGGATTGCCTCCTGGCCCACCTGCTTGCCGGCGCGGCCGATCTGCGCCTTGGCGGCGCTGATCGCGCGGGACCGTTCGGTGGCGTCCGGCTCGGCGGCCATCACGGTGGCGAACAGCGCCATGCTGCGCGCCTGTTCCACCGCGGTCAGCATGTCCACCGCGCGGTGTTGCAGCGCCTGGAAACTGCCGATCGCGCGGCCGAACTGCTTGCGGGTCTTCAGGTAATCCAGCGTGAGTTCCTGCATCGCCGCCATCGCGCCGACCGCTTCGGCGCACAGCGCGGCGATCGCCTCATCGACCGCCCATTCGATGCCGGGCAGCGCGCCGCCGGGCGCGCCCAGCACCGCCTCGGCCCGCGCGCCGTCGAAGGCGATCTCCGCGGCCCGCAGCCCGTCCTGCGTGGGGTAGCCGCGACGGGTGACGCCGGGGGCGGAGGCATCGACCAGGAACAGGCCGATCCCGTCGCGGGCGGTGCGCGCGCCGGAGACACGGGCGGTGACCAGCAGGCTGTCGGCGGCCTCCCCGTGCAGCACCACGCCCTTGGCGCCGTTCAGCACCCAGAAGGCACCGTCCTGGCGTGCGGCGGTGCCGACATCGGCCAGGTTCCAGCGCGACTGGCGTTCCAGATGCGCGAAGGCCAGGCGCAGCTTGCCGGCGGCGATCAGCGGCACCCATTCCTGCTGCTGCGCCGGGCTGGCGAGGTGGCGGATCAGGCCGCCGCCGAGCACGACGGTCGCGAAATAGGGTTCCAGGATCAGGCCGCGGCCGAAGGCTTCCATGACGATCATGGTCTCCGCCGCGCCGCCGCCGAAGCCGCCCAGGGATTCGGGGAACGGCAGGCCGAGCAGGCCGAGCTCGGCGTATTGCGCCCAGAGCGCGCGGGACCAGCCGTCCGGCTCGGCCAGGTATTTCTTGCGGTTCTCGAAGCTGTAGCGCTCGGCGATCAGGCGCTCGGCGCTGTCCTTGAGCAGGCGCTGTTCGTCGCTGAGGTCGAAATCCATGGCGGCTTCCCCCGGAGAGTCGTGGCACGATAGCGAATGCGCCGCGCGCGGCAACCGGGTTCGCCGGCGCTGTCATCGGTTCGTGCTTGCGCCCCCGGCCCGCACTGGGTCAGGCTGCGGGCCGGTTCACCAGGGAGACACGCGCCATGACCAAACTCACCGGCGGCTGCCTGTGCGGCGCCGTGCGCTACGAGGCCGAGGCCGATCCGCTGTTCGTCGGCGTCTGCCACTGCCGCAACTGCCAGAAAGCCAGCGGCACCGCGTTCGCCACCGCCATCGGCATCCCCGAGGCGGCGCTGTCGGTCACCGGCACGCTCAAGACCTACCAGGATCGCGGCGACAGCGGGAAGGCCATGGCCCGCCGCTTCTGCCCCGAATGCGGATCGAGCCTGTTCGACGTCGCCGAGGCGATGCCTGGCGCGGTGATGGTGCTTGCCGGCACGCTGGACGATCCGAGCTGGGTGAAGCCGGCCGTCGAGATATACTGCGACAGCGCACAGCCTTGGGTGGCGCTGGGCGGAGAGATGCAGCGGTTCCCGAAGATGATCGGGTAGGTTGCCGCGCGGCCGGTGCGCGCCCGCGGGGGCAAGACTCGCGTGCGATGAAACCACCCGTCCGGCCGGGCGTCCCGACGGATCGTGACCGGTGGTACGATGCGGGAGCGACGCGCTGCATCGGCGGCGGAGGTGCGAGCCGTGATGAAAGCGGCGGGTGCTCGTGTGCCGATCCGCCCCGTCAGCGCGCGCCGGGATCACCCCTCTCCTGGCAGCCGACGTCGAACCATGCAGGATGGGTCAAGATCGGCTGGTCTCGGGTCGTTTTTTGGCGCGCCGCCGCCCGCCAACCCGGCGCGCGGGCCCGGCCGGATCGGTAAGCCGCGCAAGGCTGCCGGCGGGGCAAGGACCGGGCCCGCACCGGGTCAGGCCGTGAGAACGGCCGCTTAACCCCGCGTTAAGGATTTCCGGCTTATATGCCGCCGTGACCGACGCCCCGCCCCCGATTTTCGCGCTCAGCTTCGCCGGGATCATGGTGGCGTTGCGCGCGGCCGTCGGCTTTGTCGCCGGCCGGGTGCCGCCCGGCGCGCCGCTGGCGCTGCGCCCGCGCCGCGTGCTCGCCGCGCCGCTGGTGCTGCGGCTGCACCGGCGGCTGGGCAAGATGATGCAGGCGGTGGCCGCGCTGCTCGCCTACCGGGCCGCCTACGGGAAGG
>JAJZVS010000006.1 GCA_021845555.1 Pseudomonadota bacterium | reverse complement strand
CAGGTCCTCGTTGCGGCGAAAGCGTGGCTTGCGGGGCGGTTTCGCGGCGGACCCCGGGGGCGGACCCAGGGGGCGGACCCGGCGACGGCGGGCGCCCGCATCGGGGGTTGCCGGCGTCGGGGGTTGCCGGATCGGAGGCCGGGGTGCGGAGAGCGTTCTGCCGCGGACCGGGCGGGACGGTGGCGCGGGCAAGAATCCACCGGGCCAGGTGCTGGATGCGGGCGAATCACGGAAACCTTACCTAACACGGCGAGCCGCCGTACGCTTCGCTCGGGCCGGGCAATCGGGTGGAACCCGCTCCTCTTCACCTCCCGCTACGCGGCACAGGGCGGTGCGCATCCCGCGCTGGGTGAGCTTACCGCAGGACGGCACGGGAGACTTACAAGGGCGCCACGCCACGGCACGCCCCCCTCCTGATCGCCGGGCTTGACCCGGCCACCTGCCCCCCTACCGTCGCCACCTTGAGCCGATAACGGGAAGGAAACCGCAGCATGGCCGGCGAGTACACCGTAGGCGACCTGGTCGCCGAATTCCTGGGCGCGATCGGCGTCACCACCGCGTTCGGCATCGCCTCGGTGCACAACATCCCGATGCTGGATGCGATCGGCCGGCGCAATGCCATCCGCTTCGTGATGGCGCGCGGCGAACTGGGCGGCGCGCACATGGCCGACGGCTATGCGCGCGCCGCCGGCGGTCTCGGCGTGATCTTCTCCTCCACCGGGCCGGGCGCGGCCAACGCGGTGGGCGGGCTGATCGAGGCGCGCTTTGCCTCCTCCCCGGTGCTGCACCTGACGGGCCAGACGGCAACGAAGTTCGCCGATCGCGCGCTCGGCACGGTGCACGACGCCTACGACCAGCTCGGCATGATGGCCTCGGTGAGCAAGGCGGCCTACCGCATCCGCTCGGCGTCCCAGGCGCTCGGCGTGCTGACGCGCGCGGTGACCGAGGCGCTCACCCCGCCGATGGGGCCGGTCAGCGTCGAGGTGCCGATCGACCTGCAACGGGTGGCGATCCCGCGCCCGGCGATGCTCGACGGCTTCACCCTGCCGCTGCCCGCGCCGCACGCGCCGGCGGCCGCCGAACTCGACGAACTCGCCGTGCGGGTCGCGCAGGCGCGCCGGCCGATGCTCTGGGTCGGCGCCGGCGCGCGCGGCGCGGGCGCGCCGGTGCGCAAGCTGCTGGATCGCGGCTTCGTCATGGCCAACAGCCTGCAGGGGCGCGGCATCGTGCCGGAGGACGATCCGCGCTCGCTCGGCGGGCTGCACGGCAACGGCATGCCGGATGTGGCGGAGTTCTATCGCGGCGTCGATCTGCTGCTGGTCGTCGGCGCCCGGCTGCGCGGGCACGAGACCGGGGACTTCGCCCTCAAGCTGCCGGAGAACCTGATCCAGATCGATGCCGATCCGCTGGCGAACGGCCGCACCTATCCGAACCGTTATTTCGTCTGCGGCGACGCGGCACTCGCGCTGGAAGGGCTGCTGGCGCGGCTGGACGGGCGTTTCCGCCCCGATCCGGCGTTCCAGCCCGAATTCGCGGCGATCAAGGCCCGCGCCCGCGCGGCCTTCCTGGACAGCCTCGGCGCCTACGGCGGCTTCGCCGACCAGCTTGCGAAGGTCCTGCCGAAGGACGCAATCTTCGCGCGCGACGTGACGCAGAACAACACCACCTGGGGCAACCGGGTGTTCCCGCTGCACGACCCGCGCCAGAACGTCTATCCGGTGGGGGCGGGCATCGGCCAGGGCCTGTCGCTCGGCATCGGCGCGGCGGTGGCGGCGGGCGGGCGACGCACCGTGGTGATGACCGGGGACGGCGGGTTCTTCCTGAACCTGGGCGAGCTCTGGACGGCGGTGCAGGAGAAGCTCGATCTCGCGGTGGTGGTGATGAACGATCGCGGCTACGGCGTGATCAAGCGCATCCAGGACGCCACCGCCCAGGGCCGGCGCTTCTTCGCCGATCTGCAAGGCCCCGATCTCGCCGGGCTGGCCGCGCTCGCGGGGATGCCGTTCTTCAAGGTGACGCAGGCGGACGCGTTCGGCCCCACCATCGCCCGCGCGCTGGAGCATCGCGGCCCGAGCCTCACCGAGGTCGATATGACCGCGGTGGGTGAGTTCCCGGCCTACTATCCGTTCAACCAACTGCGCGGATGATCCACGCACTCCTGGGCGAGGCGGGGCTGCTCGGCCTCGCCTGGGTGATCTCGGAGGATCGCTGGCGGGTGCCCTGGCGCACGGTGGGCACGGGGATCGCGTTGCAGGTGGTGCTGGCGTTGGCGCTGCGCTTCTTCCCGCCGGCGATCGACGCGATCCTGCTGCTCAACCGCGCCGCCACCGCCTTGCAGGACGCGACAGCGGCCGGCACCGGCTTCGTGTTCGGCTATCTCGGCGGCGGGCCGCTGCCGTTCGCGCCGACGCGTCCGGGCGCGGGGTTCATCCTGGCGTTCCAGGCGTTGCCGCTGGTGCTGGTGATCAGCGCGCTGGCGTCGCTGCTGTTCCATTGGGGCGTGCTGCAACGGATCACCGCCGGCTTCGCCTGGCTGCTGCGGCGGGTGATGGGGATCGGCGGGGCGCTGGCGCTCGGCGCCGCGGTGCATGTGTTCGTCGGCATGATCGAGGCGCCGCTGCTGGTGCGGCCCTATCTGTCGCGCATGCAGCGCGGCGAGTTGTTCGCGCTGATGACCTGCGGCATGGCCGGCGTCGCCGGCACGGTGATGGTGATCTATGCCGAGTTCCTGGCCGGGATCGTTCCGCATGCGCTGGGCCAGATCCTGACGGCCTCCGTCATCAGCACGCCGGCCGCGCTCGCGGTGGCGGCGATCATGGTGCCGTTCGCCCCTGCGCCCGTGGAGCCGGTGCGGCTGGTCCTGCGCGAGCCGCCGGTGAGCGCGCTCGATGCGCTGGTGAAGGGCACGCTGGAGGGGATTCCGATCCTGGCCGGCATCGTCGCGGTGCTGATCGTCGCGGTGGCGCTGGTGGCGCTGGCGAACGGGGCGCTCGGGCTGCTGCCGCATTGGGGCGGTGCCGCGGTCACCTTGCAGCGGGTGTTCGCCTGGCCGTTCCGTCCGGTGATGTGGCTGATCGGCATTCCCTGGGCCGAGACGCAGGCCGCGGCCGCGCTGATGGCGAGCAAGACGGTGCTGAACGAGTTCGTCGCCTATCGCGCGTTGGCCCGGCTGCCGGCGGCGACGTTCGATCCGCGCGCGCGGCTGATCCTGACCTATGCGCTGTGCGGTTTCGCCAATTTCGGCAGCCTGGGGATCATGATCGGCGGCCTCGGCGCGATGGTGCCGGAACGGCGGGCGGAGGTGGTGGCGCTAGGGTTGCGCTCGATCCTGTCGGGGACGATCGCGACCTGCATGAGCGGGGCGTTGGCGGGGGCGCTGCTGCGCTGAGCGGCGCGCGCTACACCACGGGCAGGTGCTCGGCCTCCCGAGCCAGATCGCGCAGCAGCGTGAGTACCGGCGCCGCCGCCGGCGAGGCGGCGGAGAGCAGCGGGTGGGTGCCGGCCACCAGCCCGGCATCGGCCATCGCCCAGCCGGCGAACAGTCGCTGCCCGGCCGGCTCGCTCGCCAGCACCAGCACGTCGCCGTGGCGCGGGTCGCGCTGGATCCGCTCGAACGTCGCCTGTACCGCCGCCAGCGGTCCTTCCAGCGCCTGGGCGAAGCCGGTGCGCGTGAACAGCAACGCCCCGGTGATGTTCTCTGCGGCGTTGCGCGGGCGCGCCACCGCCAGGATGGCATCGATCTCCGCCCGCAGCCGGGCCTCCGTCCCGCCGATGCGGCTGCGGCTGACGTAGATCACGCGGTGCAATGGCGGTGGGGTCATACGGGAATCTCCGTGACCTGTGCGGCCCGGCGCCCGAACCCGGCAATCACCGCCGGCAGGTCGCAGACCGCGGCCGGCCGCCCGAACAGATACCCCTGCACCTCGGTGCAGCCTTCGGCGCGCACGCTGGCCAGTTGCTCCTCCGTCTCCACCCCCTCGGCGATGGTGCGCATCCCCAGGCTGGCGCCCAGCCCGGCGATCGCGCGCACGATCGCGCGGCCCTCCGCCAGGCCGCGGCGGCCGGAGACGAAGCTGCGGTCGATCTTGATCCGGTCGAAGGGGAAGCTCTGCAGCCGGGTCAGCGAGGAATACCCGGTGCCGAAATCGTCCATCGCGATCCGCACGCCGCGCTCGCGCAATTGGTGCAGAATGCCGAGCGTCGCTTCCGGGTTCACCAGCAGCGCGCTCTCGGTGATCTCGATCTCCAGCCGTTCCGGGGCCAAGCCGGTACGATCCAGCGCGGATGCCACCGCCCCCAGCAGGTCCCCCTGCTCGAACTGCAAGCCGGACACGTTGACGGCGACCGTCAGCGGGGCGGGCCAGCGCGTCGCCTCCGCGCAGGCGGCAGCGAGCACCCAGGCGCCGATCGGGGCGATCAGTCCGACCTCCTCCGCCACCGGAACGAACTGGTCCGGCGGGATGAAGCCGCGCGCGGGATGGCGCCAGCGCAGCAACGCCTCGAACCCGAACAGCCGGTTGTCGGGCAGTTCGACCTGCGGCTGGTAGTGGAGTTCGAACTGGCGCAGCGCGAAGGCGCGGCGCAGATCGGTTTCCATCTGCCGGCGTGTTTCCGACCTTGCCTGCATCTCGGGCGTAAAGGCGGCCAGCCGGGCCCGGCCGGCGGCCTTCGCCGCGTGCAGCGCGATCGCCGCCCGGCGCAGCAGCGTGTCGGCCGCCGTCCCGTCCTCCGGGGCGCGCGCGATGCCGACGCTCAGGCTGAGCGAGACCGGCTGACCGTCCGGCAGGTAGGGCCGGCCAAGTGTGTCCATCAGCCGCCGGGCCAGCGCCTCGAGTTCCGCCACGCCGGTGCCGGCGTGGATCAGGACGGCGAATTCGTCCCCGTTCAGCCGCGCCGGCAGGTCGCCCGCGCGCAACGCCGCGCGCAACCTGGCGGCAACCGCGATCAGGACCTGGTCGCCGATCGCCGGCCCCAGCGTGTCGTTGACGACATGGAACCGGTCGAGATCGAGCACCAGCACGCCGAACGCGCCGCCGCCCTCGGCTGGCGTCTGCCCAAGCCGCGCGGTCACCGCGGCGATGAAACCCGCACGATCCGCCAGCCCGGTCAGCGGGTCGGCGTGCTGGCCGAGGGGCGCTTCTGGCGGCGGCCGGTCGGGGGTCAGCAACAACGCCGTGCGCCGGTGCGGCAGGGCCACGCGGCGGGCCAGGATCTTCGCCCCCGCGCCGCTGCGCAGGCAGGCGCTGCCCTTGCCGTCGAGCCGGGCGAGCGACCCCAAAGCCTGCCGTGCCGCCGGGCCGAGGTGGCTACGGTCGAGCAGGTCTTTCAGCTTCTCGCCCGCCCCGGTCGGATGCGCCGCTACCCCCAACAACCGGGCCGCCGCTTCGGTCAGCAGGTCCACGCCAAGATCCGCGCCCAGCAGCACCGCCGCACCGCCCAAGGCAGCGAGCAGGCCGGCCGCCTCGTCCTCTGAGTCTCCCGGGGCCTCTCCCGCCGCCCCGTTTGCAAAGGCAGGGACACGGGCGGCACGGTCGCGGACCGGTCGCGCGAGGGAGAGTGCTGTGCCAGGTGTCATGTGCGGGACCGGTGCAAACTGCCGAAGCACCTTGCACCGAAGTTCGTAAACGATTCCTTGCCGCCCGCGCGGGGCGCTCGGCCGCAGCGCCCCGCCTCAACGCCCCGCCGGCCGGGGCGCCGGCAGCGGCAGCGACGCATCGGCCACCAGCCGCGGATCGACCGGGCAGCACGCACGGATCAGCGCGGTGCCGGCGCGGATGTCGCGCGGACTGCCGGCCGCGGTGACGCCGATCACCCGGTCCGCCGCATCCAGATGCACGGCGACGAACACCCGGTCCCGGTCCAGCCGCACGACGGTCCGCGCCGCCTCGGCCGGGAAGCCGGCAACTTGCAGGTTCACGCCGTGCTGGTCGGTCCAGAACCACGGGATGTCGTCGTAGACCGGCGCCTCCGCCACCGCCATCGCCCGGCCGACGGCGATGCCGTGGTTCTGCGCGTGGCGCCAGGACTCCAGCCGCAGCCGGCGACCGGGAAACAGCGGGTGCAGGAACGCCGTCACGTCGCCGGCGGCAAAGATGGCGGGGTCGCTGCTGCGCCCCCAGGCATCGACCGCGATGCCGCCGTCCAGCGCCAGCCCGGCTGCGACGGCGAGGTCAAGCGCGCGCTCCATCCCCACCCCGGCCAGCACCAGATCGGCGGAGAAGGCGCTGCCGTTCGCCGTCAGCACCCGTTCCGACCCGCCCGGCCCCGGCTCGATCGCCGCCAGCGCGATGCCGCACCGCAGATCCACCCCGGCCTCGCGGTGCAGCCGCGCGACAAACGCCGCGCCTTCGGGGGAAACCGAGCGCCCCATCGGCCGCGCCGCCGATTCCAGCACCGTCACCGCCGCGCCGCGCGCCCGGGCGGAGGCCGCGACCTCCAGCCCGATCACCCCGGCGCCGATGCACACGACCTGCCGCGCCGTCGCCAGGCGGGCGCGGATCGCCCGCGCGTCCTCCAGCGTGCGCAGGCGCAGCGCCCGTTCCCCGCCGGGCACGGTCAGCGCGCGGGCGCGCCCGCCGGTGGCCAGCAGCAGCCGGTCGTACGCAAGCGCCTGCCCGTCGGCGAGGCGGACCCGCCGTGCCGGCGCGTCGATATCGACCACGCGGACGCCCAGAAGCGTCTCGATCCCATGCTCGGCATACCGGGCGGGGTCGCGGAAATAGGCGATCGGCGGTTCGGTCTCGGCCGTCAGCACCGCCTTCGACAGCGGCGGGCGCTCGTAGGGCAGCCAAGGTTCCGCGCCGATCAGCACGATGCGGCCGGCAAAACCGGCCTGGCGCAGGGTGACGGCGGCCCAGCCACCAGCTTGGCCGGCGCCGACGATCAGATGCGTTTCGCTCATGGCGGAATGCTGGCGCGCGGCGCCAACGGAGTCCATCGTGCGGCGGCCGGCATCACGGCGGCGTTGCTTGTCAGACCGGGGTGTGCGTGCCACCTGCGGGGCATGCGCCGTATCCTCCCCCTCCTGGCGGCCCTGCTGGTGCCTCCCGCCGGCGCCGCCGCCGCACTGCCGGCGGATACCGCGCTGCGGCTGGATTATCGCGCCACCGTGCATGGCGTGCCGCTGATGCGCATGCAGGTGAACCTGCGCATGACTCCCACCCAGTACCGGCTGCGCCTGACCTATCGGACCGTCGGGGTGATCGGCTTCTTCTTCCGCGGGCACCAGGCGGACTCCGTGGTCGGCACCTGGCACGGCACCCGGCCGGCGCCGCTGCGCTATGTCGCCGTCGGCACCTGGCATGGCGTGCGCCACCTGATGGCGATGGACTACCAGGGCGACGTACCGGAGATCCGCGAGGTCGCGCCGCCGATCCGCGCCACCCGCGCCCCGGTGCCTCCGGCCGAGCAGGTGGGCACGGTCGATACGCTGAGCGCGGCGGCCGAACTGCTGCGGATGGTGGCGGAAACCGGCCGCTGCACCGCCAGCGAGCACACTTTCGACGGCCGCCGGCTGAGCGTGATCGCCGCGCGCGACGACGGCCGCCAGGAGCTGGCACGCAACACGCGCACCGGCTTCGCCGGCCCGGCACTGCGCTGCGCCTTCACCGGGCGCATGCTGGCGGGGTTCCTGCACGGCAAGCGCGCGCGCGACAGCCGCCCGCTGCACGGCGTCGCCTGGCTGGCGCCGGTGACGCCGGGCGGCCTGCCGGTGCCGGTGCGGTTGCGGTTCCAGACCGACTGGTTCGGCAACGTGACCATGAAGCTGATCGGCGTTCAGCCGGCCGAGCCGGCGCTCGCGGAACGGCGATAAGCCCCGGGGCTGGTCGGGGGTGCCGGCGGCGGGCACAAGGCAGCCCGGTTCAAAAGGGGCCGATGCAAAGGGGCCGGGGCAAAGGGACGCGCATGAACATCCTGTCCATCCAGTCGGCCGTCGCCTACGGCCATGTCGGCAACGCTGCCGCGGTGTTCCCGCTGCAGCGCCTGGGCGCCGAGGTCTGGCCGATCGACACCGTGCAGTTCTCCAACCACCCCGGCTACGGCGCGCGCACCGGGGAGGTGTTTCCCGCCGCCTGGACGCGCGCCCTGGTGGACGGGATCGCCGCGCGCGGCGTGCTGCAGTCCTGCGATGCCATACTGTCCGGCTACCTGGGCGAGGCCACAACGGCGGGCGCGGTCGCCCACGCGGTGGCGCTGGTGCGCGCCGCCCGGCCGGACGCGCTCTACTGCTGCGATCCGGTGATCGGCGATGCCGGCGCGGGCGTCTATGTCCGCCCCGGCGTGGCCGAGGCGATCGCCGCGGACCTGCTGCCGGCGGCCGACATCGCCACCCCCAACCGGTTCGAACTGGCGTTCCTGACCGGCCAGGCCGGCACCGGCCTGGCCGCGACGAAGACGGCGGCACGCGCGCTTGCTGCCGGGCTGCGTGCCGGGGGACCGCGCACGGTGCTGGTGACCAGCCTGCGGACCGAGACCACGCCGGCGGATGCGATCGACCTGCTCGCGGTGGAAGGGGACGGGGCGTGGCTGCTGCGCACGCCCATGCTGGCGCTGACGGTCAACGGCGCGGGGGATGCGCTGGCGGCGCTGTTCCTGTTCCACCGCCTCGTCAGCGGGGACGCGGCGGCGGCGTTGGGCGCGGCGGCCTCGGCGCTGCACGGCGTGCTGCGCGCCACGGCGGCGGCGGGGGCGCGCGAGCTCGCGCTGGTGGCGGCGCAGGCGGAACTGGTGGCCCCGTCCGTGCGCTTCGTCGCGCAGGCGTGCTGATCAGCGCGAATTGAGTGCGAATTCGGGCCTGGTCGGCGTTCCGCGCGCCGCCGCTACAGCGTGAACGCCTGGTGCAGCCCCGGCATCTCGATCCGGCCCGGCGGCAGCAGCGCGGCGAACCGGGCCATCGCGTCGGGTTCGCCATGCACCAGGAACGTCGTGCTCCCGCCCCCCACCGCATGACGCCAGGCCAGCAGTTCCTGCTGATCGGCGTGGCCGGAGAACCCGTTGATGGTGTGGATGCGCGCGCGCACCGGAATCTCGTCGCCGAACAGCCGCAGCGTCTTGGCGCCGTCGATGATCCGCCGCGCCGGCGTGCCCTCGGCGGCAAATCCCACGAAAACGATGCCGGCCTCCGGCCGCCACAGATTGTGGCGCAGATGATGGCGCACCCGCCCGCCGGTCGCCATGCCGGACCCGGCCATGATGATAGCGCCGCCGCCGAGGCTGTTGATGGTCATGGACTCGGCCGATTCGCGCACCATGTGCAGGCCCGGCAGGCCGAACGGGTCCTGTCCGGCGCGCAGCAGGGCGGCCACCTCCGGGCCGCAGCTTTCCGGATGGCGCTGGAATATCTCGGTCGCCGAGATCGCCATCGGCGAATCGAGGAACACCTGCACCGCGGCGCGCAGCGTCCCGTCGCCCACCGCGTTGTGCAGCACGTACAGCAACTCCTGCGCGCGTTCGAGCGCGAAGGTCGGCACGATCACGTTGCCGCCGCGCGCGAAGGTGTCGGCGATCGCGGCCAAAAACTCAGTCACCGATTCGGCGTAGCCGCGGTGCCGGCGGTCGCCGTAGGTGGTTTCCATCACCACGAAATCGGCGCCCGCCGGCGGCGCCGCGGGGCCGAGCAGCGGACGCCCTGCGCCGCCGATGTCGCCCGAGAACAGGATCGTGCGCGCCGCCCCCGCTTCCTGCGCGCCGGCCTCGCGAGCCTCGATCAGGACGCTGGCCGAGCCGAGAATGTGCCCGGCGTCGTGGAACGTCGCGGTTAGCCCGTCGGCGAGCGGGATCGGCTTCGTGTAGCCGGCCGTGCGGCCGAAGCGGTCCATCACGTCGAGCGCATCGATCAGCGTATAGAGCGGGCCCGCGTCCTCGGCTCGGCCGCCGCGCCGGGCCTGACGGGTACGGCGGCGCGCTTCCTCCTCCTGGAGATGCGCCGAATCGAGCAGCACCAGCCGGGTGAGTTCGCGCGTGGCGGCGGTGGCGACGATCTCGCCGCGGAAACCCTGCTTGACCAGCAGCGGCAGCCGCCCGCAGTGATCCAGATGCGCGTGGGTCAGCAGCACCGTATCGATCGTCTTCGGATCGAAGCCGAACGGCGCGTGGTTCTCCGCCTCCAGCTCGCGCCTTCCCTGCAACAGGCCGCAATCAACCAGGATGCGCTTGCCGCAGGCTTCCAGCAGGTGGCACGAGCCGGTGACGGTGCGGGTGGCGCCGTGGAACGAGAGTTTCATGGGCATGCCTCCGGGTTCGGCGCTGCCGCATCGCCGGGCGGCAGCAGCGGCGCGCCGGCGGCTTCGTACCAGCGCAGGATGTCGTGCCAGATATCCTCGGCGGTTTCCGCGAACCAGAACAGCTCGCGATCCTCCGGGTCGATAGTGCCTTCGGCGACCAGGAAATCCGGGTCGAACACGCGCCGCCAATAAGCCTCGCCCACCAGGATCACCGGCAGCGGCGCGATCTTGCGGGTCTGCACCAGGGTCAGCACCTCGAACAACTCGTCGAGCGTGCCGTAGCCGCCGGGGAACACCACCAGCGCGCGGGCGCGGTTGAGGAAGTGCAGCTTGCGGATGGCGAAATAATGGAACTGGAAACAGAGCTCCGGGGTGACGTACGGGTTGGGGTATTGCTCGTGCGGCAGGGTGATGTTGAGGCCGATCGACTTGCTCGCGCGATCGTGCGCGCCGCGGTTGGCGGCTTCCATGATGCCGGGCCCGCCGCCGGTCATCACCATGATCCGCCCGCCGCGCGCGTTGGCCCCGGCCACACCGGCGATGGAACCGAACGCGCGGGCGATGTCGTAATACTTGCTCTTGTCCAGGATGCGCCGCGCGATCGCCAGCCGGGCACGCAGCGCGGTGTCCTCCGGCCGCGCTGCGAGGGCGGCCTCGGCGGCCTCCACGGCGCGCGCCGCCGCCGCGGGTTCCAGCAGCCGCGTGCTGCCGAACACGACGATGGTGTGGGCGACGCCGTGGCCCTCCATCAGCAGCTCGGCCTTCAGGTAATCGAGTTGCAGGCGCGGGCCGCGGGTGTCGTTGCGGTCCAGGAAGGCGACGTCCCGATCGGCTTCCAGGTAGCTCGGGCTGCGCAGGATCGCCTGCACGGCGGCCGGCGCGGCGGGGTCTTCCTGGGCCGATTTGGCATGCTGGCCGGGCAGCGCCCGGGTCCGCTCGGTCGGGTGCGGCGGGGTCGGGATGCGACGCGGTACGGGGAGCGGGGCAGAGGGATGTCCGGTCGTGGCGTGGTCGGTCATGGGCCTCCCCCTCGGATAGTACAGCCCCGCGGATGCGCGGGTCTCGGGCAGAAAACATCGACCGCGAGTCGGGCTGCCGCGCCGGATACCAGGACGCGGCCAGCCGCCGTCACGCGGTCAGTGAAACACCATGCCTTCGATATGGAACCCGGCGTCGACATACAGCACCTCCCCGGTGACCCCGCTCGCGTAGGCACTGGCGAGCACCAGCGCCGCCCGCCCGACCTCGTCGGGATCCACCTGCCGGTGCAGCGGCGCGTCGCGCAGGGTCTCGTTCAGCAGCGCGTCGAAATGCGCGATCCCCGACGCGGCGCGAGTCTGCACCGCGCCGGCGGACAGCGCGTTGACGCGGATCTTCTTGCTGCCGAGTTCGTGCGCCAGGTAGCGGACCGCACATTCCAGCGCCGCCTTCACCGGGCCCATCACATTGTAATGATCCACCACCTTCTCGGCGCCGTAGAAGGTGAGCGTCGTCAGGCTGCCGCCGCGGTCCATCAGCGGCTCTGCAAGATGTGCCATGCGAATGAAGGAATAGCACGAGATCGCCATCGATTCGGCAAACCCCTCCGCCGAGCAGTCGGTCAGACGCCCGTGCAGATCTTCCTTGCGGGCCCAGGCGATCGCATGAAACACGAAATCGAGCCGGCCCCAGCGCGCGCGGATCGCCTCGAACACGGCATCGAGCTGGCCCGGCGCGGCGACATCGCAGGGCAGGACGATCGCCGCACCCGCCTCCCGCGCCAACGGTTCGACGAACGGCCGCGCCTTGTCGTTCAGATAGGTTATGGCAAGCTCCGCGCCGGCGCTGCGGAAATGCCGCGCGGCGGCCCAGGCCAGACTGTGCTCGTTGGCGATCCCGACGATCAGTCCCTTCTGGCCGGTCAGATCGAGAACCTCCATCCTTACCACTCCTTGCGCGCCGAACCGGTGCGTGCCCATCCTGCCCCCATGCGCAAGCGGCGGAAAGTGGCGGCCCGCCCGCCGGTACCCACCCCCGCCTCCAGCCTCGCCTCGGCCCGCTACCCGGAGCCTCCCGCGTTGTCCGCCGATCCCGCGCGCTATCAGCGCATCGCGCCCTGGTACGACCTGCTCGACCTGCCGTTCGAGGCGCTGCGCTACCGCACGCTCCGTCCGCTGCTGTTCCATGACCTCAGCGGCCGGATCCTGGATGCCGGCGCGGGCACCGGGCGCAACATTCCCTTCTACCCGCCGGGCGCGGAGGTGGTCGGCATCGACAACAGCCCGGCGATGCTGGCCCGCGCCGAGCGGCGCCGGCGCCGCCTCGGGCACCCGGTCGGCTTGCGGGAGATGGACGTGACGCGGCTCGACCTGCGGGACAACTCGTTCGACGCGGCCGTGGCCACGTTCCTGTTCTGCGTCCTGCCCGAGAGCGCGCAGGCGCCCGCCCTGCGCGAACTCCGCCGCGTGGTCCGCCCCGGCGGGGCGATCCGCATCCTGACCTATCGCCGCCCGAGCGGCCGGCTGCGCGGCTTCGTCGCCCGGCTGTGGGAACCCTGGATGGCCTGGGCCTACGGCGCCGGCTTCGATCGCCGCACCGTCGCGCATATCAGCGCAGCCGGACTGGAACTGGTGCGGGCGCGCGCGGTGGTGGGCGATCTGGTGTGGCTGTTCGAGCTCAAGGTGCCGGGCTGAGGGCGGCCCGCCGTCGCGGGATTATTTCGGGCCTGGCGCACCGAGCACATGCCCGTTCACCGTCTGCCCGTACATCGAATAGGGCGAGTCGTGGAACTTCGCCCGCGTCTCGGCCACCGATCCGGCAAAGCGCGGGTCCTGCGGACGCTCGTGGCTGTCCACATAGGCCGCGACATCCCAGGCCATCTGGTCGGTCAGGCTGCCGCCGCGGCCGAGCGGCATGTTCGCCTTGATGAAGGCGGCGGCGTTGACGATCGAGCCCATGCCCGCCCCCCAGTTGAACGACCGCGGACCCCACAGCGGCGGGAACACCACCCGCCCGCCGGCCCGCCGCCCGGCGCCGTCCGCGCCGTGGCACAGCGCGCAGTGTTGCGCGAACACGATCTTCCCGCGCGCATAGTCCGGCGCGGCGGCCGGCTTCGGCAGTTTCGGATAGCCGCGTCCGGCCAGCTTCGCCCCGGTCGGCGCGCCATGCGCCAGCCAGAACGAATAGGCCTCCAGCGCCACCAGGACCTTGCTGCCGAGCGGCGGGGCGGTGCCGTTCATGCTGTAGCGGAAACACCCCTGCAACCGCTGGGCGAAGGTGTTCACCTGCTTCGTCTTGCTGCGATAGGTCGGGAAGGCCACCCAGGCGGCCCACAACGGCGCCGCGCCGGCCAACCGCCCGCCGTCGATATGGCAGTTGCTGCAACGCAGATCGCTGCCGACGTACTGCGGCGCGGCGGTGCCGGTGTGGCGGAAGATCGCCTCGCCGAGTCGGACCATGCGCCCGAACGGACCGGCGGGAATCGCGGACTCGGGCGGTGGCCGGAAGCCGGCCTGGGCGGGCGGCGGCGCGGCAAAGGCCGCCACCGGCAGGACGATGGCGGCGAGACAAGCCGCGAGCGGCGCAAGGCGGCGGAGCGATCGCATGCGGGTCATCGTCCGGCCTCCGGTGAGCTCGGGCCGCCGAGCGCGGCGAAATAGGCGGCGAGAGTCTTGATGTCGTGCGCTGAAAGCTTGCTTGCCACGACCGGCATCAGGCCGAGCGCACCGGGCGGCCGATGCCCCTGCTGCCAGGCCAGAAGCTGCGCGGTCAGGTAGGGCGCCGTCAGCCCCGCGAGCCGCGGAATATAGGGCGGAACGCCGATTCCGTTCGGGCCGTGGCATTGGGTGCAGGCGGGCAGGCCGGCGGACCAGCGGCCCTGCTCGGCCAGAAGCGCGCCCGCCCGGTCGGGTCCGGGGGGAACCGGGTGCGGGGCCGGCACCGGCAGCGCGGCGAAGAAGGCCGCCGCCGCGTCGCGCTGTTCCGGCGTCAGGCCGGCGGCGATCGGCTGCATGATCGGATTGATCCTGTGCCCGGCCGCGAAATTCGCCAGCTGCTCGCGCAGGTAGTCGATGCCCTCGCCGGCCAGATGCGGGGCACCGATCCGCGGATTGCCCTGGCCCTGCGCGCCGTGGCAGGTCGCGCAGGCCGGCACCGTGCCGACGCCATGCAGCGCGATGGCGGCACCGTCCGCGGCCAAAGCGGGGGAAAGATCAAGGGAGAGGACAGCGAGCGCGGCAACCGCCAGCGTCGCGCCCAACACCCTGCGTCCGAGCCCTTCGGACCAGCCCATGCGCGTCCTCCTGCTTGCGTATCGTCGCACGCGGTTGCTCCGCGTTGCGGTGCGAGCGAACAGCCGGCCAGGCGGAGCGTCCGCCCGTCCAACCGGTCCGACACGGGGAAGTATCCGCCGCCGCGACCGCGCCAGCAATGTGCCTGGGGCGCCCACCTGGGGCACCACAGCGGGCCATCATATGAACGAGCCACGCTGCCACCTCGCGTGTCGCGCGACCCCGGAGAGTGGGTCCGTGGCATCCGGCGCTGCGCGGGGACGACGGGCGCGCGAAGGCCACCGATGCGCGGGCGCCCTCGTTCACCCCCTGTCCGCCGCCCCGCAACCGGCTACCATCGCCGCGAACAGACACCGGCCCCCCAAGTGCCCCTCGCCCGCCCCGCCCTTGCCGCCGGCCACGGCCGCGCCGCCCTGCTGACGCCGGACGGCGAGCTGCTGGTGCTCCCCGCCACGGCTGTCGCCACCCGGCTGCGCGCCCTGCCGCCGCCGCTCGTGCTGCACGCCCCCGCGACGTTCCGCCGCCTCGGCCTGCCGCCGCGTCCCGCGCTCGACCTGCTGGAATTGTTCGCCTTCGTCCTGCCGGCCCGCACCGTCGCCCCGACCCCGCGCGGCCTGGCACTGGCGCTCGATCTCGACCCGCCGCCGCCGGGGCTGGAGAACGAGGCGACCCTGCTGCCCGACCTCGCGCGCGCTCTGCTCCGCCGCCTCGCCGCCGGCCGCGCCCTGCCGCTCAACCGCGACGCCGCCGCCATCGCCGCGCGCATGGGGCAAGGCGACTGGCCCTGGGCGCCGCACGTGCTCGCCGCCCTCGGCCAGCCACACGCCGCCCCCGCCGCCGAGGCGCTGAAAATCTGGAAGCGCCTGCCGGAATGGGAGGACGCGGCCCCGCCGCCGCCGCCGTCCGCCTACCCGGTCGGAGAGGCCGAAGCCCGCGCCCGCCTCGCCGCCATGCTCGGCCCCGACGCCGAGCAGCGCCAGGGCCAGGCCGACTACGCCGGCGCCGCCACCGCCGCCTTCGCCGCGCGGGAAACCCGCGGCGACCCGCATCTGGTCCTGGCCGAGGCCGGCACCGGCACCGGCAA
Organism: Pseudomonadota bacterium; assembly: GCA_021845555.1. GTDB lineage: Bacteria > Pseudomonadota > Alphaproteobacteria > Acetobacterales > Acetobacteraceae > JAJZVS01. The sequence goes on along the minus strand of JAJZVS010000006.1, from coordinate 9,230 downwards.
GACCCTCGGCTACATCGCGCCGGCCAGCCTGTGGGCCGAGAAGAACCGCGGCGCGGTCTGGATCAGCACCTTCACCCGCCACCTGCAACGCCAGATCGACGCCGAACTGGCCCGGCTGATCCCCGACCCCGCCGAGCGCCGCCGCCGCGTGGTGGTCCGCAAGGGGCGCGAGAACTACCTCTGCCTGCTCAACCTGGAAGATGCGATCGCCGCCGCCTCCGGTGGGTTCCTGCCCGGCGCGCCGGTCGCGCTCGGGCTGATCGCCCGCTGGGCGCTGGCCACCCAGGACGGGGACATCCAGGGCGGCGACCTGCCCGGCTGGTTCGCGGAACTGTTCGGCGCCGGCATGCTGCTCGGCCTCGCCGACCGGCGCGGGGAGTGCATCCACGCCGCCTGCCCGCACTGGAAGCGCTGCTTCGTGGAACACACGATCCGCCGCGCGCGCGGCGCCGATCTGGTGGTGGCGAACCACGCGCTGGTGATGGCCCAAGCCGCCTGGGGCGGGCTGGACGACAACGCGGTGCCGACCCGCTACGTGTTCGACGAGGGGCATCACCTGTTCGACGCCGCCGACGGCGCCTTCGCCGCGGTGCTGTCCGGCGCCGAGACCGCCGAGCTCCGCCGCTGGCTGCTCGGCGCCGAGGGCGGGCGGTCGCGCGCGCGCGGCCTGCGCCGGCGGATCGAGGAACTGGTCGCCGGCCGCGCGCCGCTGGAAACGATGCTGGACGCCGCGCTCCAGGCCGCCCGCGCGCTGCCCGCGCCCGGCTGGCCGGCCCGGCTGGCCGAGGCAGGTCCCGATCTGCCGGCACTGGAAGCCGGGGCGCCGAACCCGACCGAGGCGGTGCTGCGCCTGTTGCGCCGCCAGGTGCTCGCCCGTGCCGGGGCGGAGGCGGAACTGGGCCGCTTCGGCCTCGACTCCGACCTGTTCCCTACCCTGCCCGAACTGCCCGAGGCCGCGCTTCGCCTCGGCCGCGCGCTCGCCCGCCTGGCCGAGCCGCTCGTCACCCTGCGCGAGCGCCTCGCCGCGCGGCTGGACGAGGAGGCGGACGAGATGGACACCGCCACCCGCACCCGTATCGAGGCCGTCTGCCGGTCCCTGCAACGCCGTGCGATCCTGCCGCTCGGCGCCTGGCAGGCGATGCTGCGCGCGGTAGCCGAAGCCCCGGCCGAACCCGGCACCCGCGCCCAGCACGTATTGTTCCTGCGCCTCGACCGCCGCGAGGGGGCGGAGCGCGACGTCGGCCTGCACCGGCACTGGCTCGATCCCACCGTGCCGTTCGCCGCCACGCTGGCCGCGCCGGCGCAAGGATTGCTGATCACCTCGGCGACGTTGCGCGATTCCGGCGACGGCGATCCGGAAGCGGCGTGGGAGGCGGCGGAGGCGCGGGTCGGCGCGCCGCATCTGCCCTCCCCGGCGATCCGCGCCGCGGTGCCGAGCCCGTTCGACTACGCGGCGCAGACGCGGGCTTTCGTGGTGCACGACCTGCCGCCCAACGACCCGGCCGCGCTGGCGGCGGCCTATCGGGAGTTGTTCCTGGCCTCCGGCGGCGGCGCGCTCGGCCTGTTCACCGCGATCGACCGGCTGGTGAAGGTACACCGGCGCATCGCCCCGGCGCTGGAGGAAGCGGGGATCCCGCTCTACGCCCAGCACGTGGATGCGATGGATAACGCGACACTGGTCGATATCTTCCGCACCGAGGAGGAAAGCTGCCTGCTCGGCACCGACGCGATGCGCGACGGGGTGGACGTGCCGGGGCGGGCCCTGCGGCTGGTGGTGTTCGAGAAGGTGCCCTGGCCGCGCCCCGATATCCTGCACCGCGAGCGGCGGGTGCATCTGTCGGGCGGCGATCCGAAGGCATATGACGACCGGATCGCGCGGCTGCGGCTGCGCCAGGCGTTCGGGCGGCTGATCCGGCGTGGCACCGATCGCGGGGTGTTCGTGCTGCTCGACCGGCGCACGCCCTCGCGGCTGCTGTCGGCGTTTCCCGCCGGGGTGGCGGTGCGGCGGCTGGGACTGGCGCAGACGGTGGCGGAGGTGCGGGGGTTCCTGGGGGAGATGTCTCCCGGGGGCGCACACGACCTTCCGATTCCGGACCAACGCGGCGGTTGACAGCGCGACGGCGTTGCTGAAACGCTGGAGCCTCACTGCCGATTGCCCCACATGCCCCCCCGCGCCCGCACGAAGCCTGCCGCTCGACCCGCACGGGCGCGTGCCCCCGCCATGCCCGAACCGTTGCGGCCGGCCGGCCCGCGCGCGCTGCCGGCGGAATTCGACCCGGCGATCTACGCCGCCAGCGGCGACCCGGCGCTGGCCGGGCTCGATCCCGCCCAGTTGCGCGCGCATTACGATCGGTTCGGGCGCGAGGCCGGCCGCCGCGCCTCGGCGATCGGCAGCCGGCGCGACTTCCTCGATTTGCTGCCCAAGGACGGGCCGTTGCTGGAGATCGGCCCGTTCTGCACCCCGGCCAGCCTCCCCGGGCGCGCGGGGCCGGTGCGCTACCTCGACATCCTCCCCACCGAAGCCCTGCGCGCCACGGCCGCCGGCTTCGACTGGGCGGACCCGGGCAAGGTGCCGGACATCGACTACGTCTGGCACGGCGAACCCTATCGCGCACTGATCGACGCGCGGTTCGACGCCGTCCTGTCCTCCCATTGCATCGAACATCAGCCCTGCCTGATCACCCACCTGACCGATCTCGCCTCGGTGCTGCGGCCCGGTGGGCGAGTGTTCCTGGTGGTCCCGGACAAGCGCTATTGCTTCGATCACTTCCTGCCCGCTTCCTCGCTGGCCGATGTGCTGGAGGCCTATGCCGAGCGGCGCATCCGGATCGCCCCGCGAGCGGTGCTGGCGGCGCGCCTGATGATTACCCATAACGACCCGGTACAGCACTGGCGCGGCGCGCACGGGGAAAGCCCGTGGCAGCGCGGCGCCGGGGCCGACCTCGCCGGGCGGATCAGCACCGCGCTGCGCGAGGCGCGCGCCGGCGCGCCGGCCTTCGATGTGCACGCCTGGCAGTTCGTCCCGGCCAGCTTCGGCCACCTGATCGGCACGCTGGCCGCCACCGGCCTGTCGCCGCTGCGCCTGGAACGGCTCTATCCAACCCTGCGAGACAGCAACGAGTTCCACGCCGTGCTGCGCGTCGCGGCCTGAGAGGCGACGACAGGGTGGCTGCATCGCACCGCCTCGGCAGGAAAGACCGCATGACTTCGAAGCGCATCCCGTTGCACGTTTCACGTCTCGCCAGGCGCTGAGACGGTGGCGCGTCGACGCACGCCCACGGCACCCGCAACCACCTCGCCCGCCGGCGTGGAGGCGGCGCTGCGCCTGCTGTTCGACCCCGCCTGGTATCTGCGCCGCTATCCCGACCTCGCGCAGGCCGGGGTCGATCCCTTCACCCATTATTTCCGCTTCGGCGCGCAGGAAGGCCGCGATCCCAACCCGTTCTTCGACGGTGCCTGGTATCGCGCGCATCACGCGGACGCCGCCCGCTCCGGCGTCGATCCGCTGCTGCACTATCTGAGCCTGGGCGCCGCGCAGGGCCACAACCCGCATCCGCGCTTTGATGCCGGCTGGTACGTCGATCAGCATCCGGAAGCCGCCGGCAACCCGCTGCTGTTCCACCTGCGGACCGGGCGTTCGCGCGGCTTCGCGACCGAGCCGGCGTTCGATCCGGCGGCGTTCCTGCCGTCGCCCGCCAGCCCGCCGCGCCCGCCGGCGCAGCTCGTGGTCGATGTGATCGTGCCGGTCTATCGCGGGCTGGCGGCGACGCGGCGCTGCCTCGCCTCGGTGCTGGAAGATCCCGAGCGCCCGCCGGGGCGGATCATCGTGATCGACGATGCGACGCCGGAGGCCGAGCTCGCCGCCTGGCTCGACGGTCTGAAGGCGGAAGGACGCATCCTGCTGCTGCGCCATGCGCGCAACCGGGGCTTCGTCGCCAGCGCCAACGCGGGGATCGCCGCCGCCGGGCGGCACGACGTGGCGCTGCTCAACAGCGATACCGAGGTCCCGGCGGGCTGGCTCGCGCGGCTGGCCGGGCACGCGCATGCCGCGCCGCGCGTGGCCTCGGTCTCGCCGCTGTCCAACAACGCCACGATCTGCGGCTACCCGACGCTGCCGGGCGGCCCCCCCGCCTTCGGCCTCGGCGTGGCGGCGCTGGACGCGGCGGCGCGCACGGTCAACGCCGGCCGCGCGGTGGCGGTGCCCACGACGGTCGGGTTCTGCATGTACATCCGTCGCGCCGCGCTCGATGCGGTGGGCGGGTTCGACGAAGCCGCGTTCGGCCGCGGCTACGGCGAGGAGAATGATTTCTGCCTGCGCGCCGCCGCCGCCGGCTGGGAGCATCGGCTGGCCTGCGACACGTACGTGTTCCACGAAGGCGCGGTCAGTTTCGGCGCCGGGTCGAACGCCGCCGCGGTCCGCGCGCAGGCGGTGCTGGCGGCGCGCTGGCCGGGCTATGCCGAGGCGGTGGCGCGGCATGTGCGGCGGGACCCGGCCACCCCCTTCCGCTTCGCGCTGACCGCCGCGCTGCTCGCCGGGTCCGGCCTGCCGGTGGTGCTGCCGGTGGTGCTGCTGGTGGCGCACGAGCTGGGCGGCGGGGTGCGCCGGCACATGGACGAGCTGGTGGCGCGGCAGGGCGCAACCACGCGCTTCCTGCTGCTGCGCGCCGCCCCGAGCGGGTTGGTGCTGTCGGTCCCCAGCCTGCCCGGCCACCAGGACGCGCGGCTGCCCGACGACCGCCCGGAGGACATCGCCCGCCTGCTGCGCGCCGCCGGGGTGAGCCGCGTGCATATCCATCACGTGATGGGCCTCGACCTCGATCTGCGCGAGACGATCCTGCGGCTCGGTGTGCCGTTCGATTTCACCCTGCACGATTATTACGCGCTGTGCCCGCAGGTGAACCTGCTGCCCTGGGGCGACGCGGCCTATTGCGGGGAGCCGGGGCCGGCGGGGTGCAACGCCTGCATCGCCGCCCGGCCCAGCCACGGCGCGCGCGACATCACCGCCTGGCGGCAACAGCACGCCTGGCTGTTCCACGACGCCGCGCGCGTGTTCTGCCCGAGCGAGGACGCGCGCGCCCGCCTGATCCGCCACGGCCTCGGCGCGCGCGCCGTGCTGGCCCCGCACGAGCCGGTGCCGGCCGCCCCGCCGCCTACGTCGCGCACGCCGGGACCGCGCGTGCCGGGGCCGCGGGAGAAGCTGCGGATCGCGCTGCTCGGCGTGCTGGCGCCGCAGAAGGGCGCGGCGACCGTGGCCTCGGTGGCCGAGGCGGCCGATCCCGCCCGCTTCGCCTTCCGCCTGATCGGCGCGCCGGAACGCGACCTGCCCGCCGCGGCCGCGCGCCGCATCGTCGCGACCGGCGCCTACGAGGAAGCCGCGCTGCCCGGGCTGATCGCGCGCGCCCGCCCGCATGTCGCGTGGTTTCCGGCGCAATGGCCGGAGACCTACAGCTACACGCTGAGCGCCGCTCTCGCCGCCGGCCTGCCGATCGTCGCCAGCGCTATTGGTGCCTTCCCCGAGCGGCTGGCCGGCCGGGCATTGACCTGGCTGGTCGATCCCGGCGCGCCGACCTCGGTGTGGCTGGACACGTTCGCCGCGGTGCGGACGGCGCTGGAGCACAGTCAGGGCGACCGGGATCGGAACACGTTGCGCGCACCTCTCCCGCCTACCGGAAGCGATCCGGGCGCGGGGGCGTGCCTCCCGCCCTCACCCGCCATGCTGCGCATGGCGACCTCTCCCGCACGTGGGAGAGGGGCAGACAGGGCGGCGCTTTCCGGTCGGCATGGGGGTGCGCCGACGGACCTGGCGGAGCGGCGGAGGGGACGGGGGGCGAAATCCCGCCGCGCCGTGGCGGTGCTGCCGGAGCGGTTCGTGGACGGTGCACCCACGCCCTGCGCGCAGATCCGCCTGCTGCAGCCGCTCGACCACCCGGCGATCGCCGCGGGCCTGGACGTGAGCCTCGCCACCCTGCCCCAGGCGCTGCGGCTGCGCGCCGATCTGCTGCTGACCCAGCGCCACGCGGTGCCCAGCGCGGCGGCGGCGGAGGCGCTGGCGGCGCAGTGCCGCGCCACCGGCATGCGGCTGATCTACGATCTGGACGACGATCTGCTCGACCTGCCGCCCGAGCATCCGGACGCGGCGCGGCTGGCCCCGCTCGCCGGCGCGGTGGCCGCGATGCTGCGCCTTGCCGATCTGGTGACGGTCTCCACCGCGACACTCGCCGCCCGCGTCGCGCCGCTGCGCGCCGATGCGGTGGTGGTGGCGAACGCGCTCGACGAGCGGATCTGGGGCGATCCCCTTTGGAGCGATTCCCTGGGGCCGCGCCCGCGGCTCGCGCCGCCGGTGCGGCTGCTCTGCATGGGCACCGCCACGCACGAGGCGGATTTCGCGCTGATCGCCCCGGCGCTGGCACGGCTCGTCCTGATCGCCCCGGCGCTGGCACGGCTCGTCGGTCAGTTCGGGGCGCGGATCGCGATCGAGGTGATCGGCGTCACCGCCCGCGCCGCGCTGCCCGAGGGGGTGACCCGGCTGGCCCCGCCGGGGTCGGTCGCCTCCTACCCCGCCTTCGTCCACTGGCTGCGGGCGCAGCCGGGCTGGGACATCGGCCTCGCGCCGCTGGCCGACAGCGCGTTCAACGCCTGCAAATCGCCGATCAAGCTGCTGGATTACGCCGCGCTGGGGCTGGCCACCGTCGCCTCCGACACGCCGGCCTACCGCGCCGCGCTGGCCGCGGGCGGCGGGCTCAGCGTGGCGAACACCGAGGCAGCCTGGTGCGACGCGCTGAGCCGGCTGATCCGCCGGCCGGAGGCACGCGCGGCGCAGGCCGAAGCCGGGCGCGCCTGGCTGGAAGCAAGCGGCACGCTGGCGGCGCGGGCGGCGGACTGGCGCGGTGCGTGGCTGCGGCCAGGTCGGGTGGGGCGCCCGGGCCGCAGCCGTTCCTGAACGAAACTTCCCGTCGGCGTCAGGCGGCGCTCACGCGTGCGGCCTATCTGCATCACGGATCGGCGATGGAGCGCCGTTCCATCGGATCGGACAGAACAGGAGCATATCGACATGACCCGCTTCGCCCCCACACTCCGCGGCGGCCTGATCGTCCTGGCCGCTGGTCTTGCGCTTCCCGCCGCCGCCTTTGCCGCCACTGCCGGCGGCACGCCGACGCCCGCGGTGACCGCCGTGCGGGCGGACGTCCAGCATGCGCTCTCCGCCATCGCCGCCCACCGGACCGAGCAAGGACACCAGCTTCTCATCCGCGCCGACACGAGCCTGGCGAGCGCCGCCCCGAACTCTCCGGCGTTGCAGGAGATCAGGCAGGCCCGGCGGGACATGATGGACGGGCACCGGGATCGAGCGATGCAGGATCTCTATGGCGCGTTGCCGCTGATCCACGCGCCGGCGTGATCCGCGGCATGCGGGGCGGTTCGTCTTACGAGATCCCGACACTCGCGATGCGGCCGCCCCGCCCCTGGCGCGCCAGCAGGAAGCCCACCACGGTGAGGTTGGCCAGGTTGAACAGCACACCCACGCCGAACGCCGGCGCGTAGTAGCCGAACGAATCGTACAGGAACCCGGCAAACCAGCTGCCGAACGCCATGCCGCCCATCGCCGTGAACAGCACGAGCGGCACCCGCCAGGAGGCTTCCTCGGACGGGAACAGATCGCGGATCGCCAGCACATAGGCCGGAATGATGCCGGAAAACCCGAGGCCGAAGGCGGCGGAGACGGCGAACAGCCCGGCCTCGTTGCGGGTCAGCAGGAAGGCGCCGATCGCCAGCGCCTGCAAGCTCGATCCCGCCATCACCGAACGCAGGCCGCCGTGCCGATCCGCGAAGGCGCCCCAGAACTGCCGGCTGAGGAAGGCGCAGCCGAGCAGCACCGACAGCATCGCCGCGCCCCGCGCCGCGCCGATGCCGAGGTCGCCGCAGAACGCCACCAGATGGGAGAACGGGATCGCCATCGGCACGCAGCAGAAGAAGCCCGCGAGGCAGATCAGCCCCTGCACCGTGTTGGACGGCAGGCCGAGCACCGGCGCGCGCCGCGTCCGGCCGCGCGCGCGCCCGGCGCGGACCGCCACCGGTTCGGGCGGCGGGCGCAGGAAGAACAGCGCGAGCGGCGGGATCGCCGCCAGCACCACCACGGCGTAGCCCAGCATGACCGCCTGCCAGCCGTAGCGCGCCATGGCACGCTCGAACAGCCAGGGCCAGAGCACACCGGCGATATATTGCCCGGAGGAAATCAGCGCGATCGCGGTGCCGCGGCGGCGGTCGAACCAGCGGCTGACATAGGTGACCAGCGGGGCGTAGATCGCGCCGTTGCCGAGCATGCCGATCAGCAGCCCGTGGCCGACGTAGAGCTCCCAGATCCGCCCTCCGGCGGACAGCGCCAGGCCCGCGGCCATCATGGCAGCGCCGAAACAGGCGGTGGCGCGGTTGCCGATGCGGTCGGCCACCCAGCCCATCAGGATCCCACCCACGCCGGTGCCGATCCACACCAGCGCCCCGGCCAGCGCCAGCACCGAGCGGTCGGTGCCGAGCGCTTCCTGCATCGGCCGCAGCCCGACCACCACCAGCAGCGGCGCGCCGTACGAGACGGTCAGGATCGCCAGCGTCACCCCGGCCGCCGCCCAGGAGGCGCGGGTCTCGATCCCGCCGCCTGCCGCCGGGACGGCGCGGCCCAGGCTCAGGCCGGCGGCGCTGCTGTCGTCGGGCATCGGCGGCCGGGAGACCTATTGCCCGCCCGGCAGCGCGTCGAACCGCACCGCGATGGCGGCGGAGGCGATCACCGCCGGATCGGTGCCGGTGGGGTCGGCCACGTCGAGACCGCCCTTCACCACCCGCACCGTCACTTTGCCATGCGGCAGGGCGGCGGCGACCTTTGCCTGGTCCACGCGCTCGGGGCGTTGCACGCCGATCGTCACCTCCACCTGCATCGCCTCGGCATCGAGGCCGAGCGTGCGGATCAGGCTGAGCGAGCTGTGGTGCAGCGCGTCCGCGACCGCGCGCAGCGCGGCCTTGGTGTAGTCCCCACCGTGCAGATCGTTGCCGGCGCCGAGTTCCAGGATCACCCGCCTCGCGGCCATTGCGTTTCCTCCCGCGCGCAGGCGCCGGGGGGCGCCGCGTGACGTAACGGTAAGCCTGCGGCTTTTCGCCGCCGCGCGCAATCCCGGGGTTACCGCAGATCGAGCCGCACCGCCGCCGCCGCATGAGCGATCAGCGTCGAGTCCGTACCGGTATCG
>JAJZVS010000288.1 GCA_021845555.1 Pseudomonadota bacterium | reverse complement strand
GGAGACCCGCAAGGCCCCCCCGGCGCCCCGCCTCGGCGGGCGTATCCTCGCCGATGCGCTGGTAGCGCAAGGCATCGACCATGTGTTCGCCGTGCCGGGCGAGAGCTACCTCGACGTGCTCGACGGCCTGTACGACGTGCGCCAGAAGCTCAAGCTGGTGACCTGCCGGTTCGAGGCCGGGGCGGTCCACATGGCGGAGGCCTACGGCAAGCTGACCGGGAAGCCCGCGGCGGCCTTCGTCACGCGCGGCCCCGGCGCCTGCCACGGCGCGATCGGCGTGCATGTGGCGATGCAGGACAGCACCCCGCTGCTGCTGTTCGTCGGCCAGATCCCGCTCGCGGACACCGGCCGCGACGCGTTCCAGGAAGTCGATTACCGACGGATGTTCTCCCCGCTCGCCAAATGGGCGACGCAGATCGACCAGGTCGGGCGCATCCCCGAAGTGGTGGCGCACGCGGTCGATGTCGCGCTCGCAGGCCGCCCCGGTCCGGTGGTGATCGCCCTGTCGGAGGAGATGCAGCACGACACCGCGACGGTGGCCGACGTGCCGCGCGCCCGCGTCGCGCCCGCCGCGCCGGATGCGGCGGCGATGGCCGAACTGCGCGCCCTGCTCGCGCGCGCCCGCCGCCCGCTCGCCGTGGTAGGCGGCTCTGGCTGGAGCGAGGCGGGGCGCGCCGCGCTGCGCGACTTCCTGGTGGCGAACCAGGTCCCGGTGACCGTGGGCTTCCGACGCCAGGCGCTGTTCGACGGCACCTTGCCGGTGTTCGCCGGCGATCTCGGCGTCGGCGCCAACCCGGCGCTGCTGGCCAAGGCGAAGGAGGCCGATCTGATCCTGGCGCTCGGCTCGCGCCTCGGCGACGCGGTCACCCAGGGCTACACGCTGTTCGAGACCGTCGGTGACGTGCCGATCGTGCAGGTGCATCCCGACGGCGCGGAGATCGGCCGGGTGTTCCGCCCCGCGCTCGGCATCGTCTCCGACCTCAACGCCTTCGCCCACGCCGCCGCGGCGCTGGCCCCGGTCGCGCCGGCGTGGCGGGACTGGACGGCGGAACTGCACGACCTGCGCCAGGTGGATCGCAACGTCCCCAACTATCCCGGACCGCTCAACGTCGCGGCGGTGATGCGACAGCTGGAGACGCTGCTCGCGGCCGATGCGATCGTCACCACCGATGCGGGCAATTTCGCCGTCTGGGCGAGCCGGTTCGTCGATTTCAAGGACGGCCAGCGCTACATCGGCCCGACCAACGGTTCGATGGGCTACGCGGTGCCGGCGGCGATCGGCGCCAAGATCGCCTTCCCCGACCGCATGGTGCTGGCGCTGGTGGGCGACGGCGGGTTCCTGATGACCGGTCAGGAAATCGCGACCGCGTTCCATCACGGCGTCGCGCCGATCGTTCTGGTGTTCAACAACCAGATGTACGGCACCATCCGCATGCACCAGGAGCGCACCTATCCCGGCCGCGTCTCCGGCACCGCGCTCACCAACCCGGACTTCGTGAAGTTCATCGAGGCGTTCGGCGGGCACGGCGAGCTGGTCAGCCGCACCGAGGACTTCGCCCCCGCCTTCCGCCGCGCGGTGGACAGCGGCCGGCCGGCGCTGATCGAACTGGCGGTGGACCCCGACCAGATCACCACCCGCGCCACCATCGCCGATCTGCGTGCGGGGCGCCCGGCGGCCAAGCCGCAAGCGAAGCCGAAGCGGGCGGCGGCGGCGCAACGTCCCGCGCCCGGTCGCGCCAAGCCGCCGGCCAAGCGCGCCTGACGCGGCCTCGGCTCGCACCCGGCGCGCCGATGCAGTTCCGGCTGAGCCACAGCTTCCAGCTGCCGCCGCCCCCGGCTTCCGCCGAGGCGCTGCTCGCCGCCGCCGGACGGCACGGCGCGGCCGGCAACTGGGAAGCCGCGGAGACCGCCTGCTCGGAACTGCTGGCGCGCCAGCCCGAGCACCCCGAAGCGCTGCACCTGCGCGGCGTGATCGCCACCCGCCGCGGCCAGCACGAAGACGCCTGCCGCTGGCTCGAACGCGCCGCCGCGCTGGCGCCACGGACGGCGCGGATCCACTACCACCTCGGCAACGCCCGCCTTGCCGCCGGCGCGTTCGCCGCCGCCGAGGCCGCGTTCCGCCAGGCCGCCGCGCTCGATCCCGATCTGCCGGAGGCGCTGAACAACCTCGGCAACGCGCTCAAGCAGCAGGACCGCCTGGCGGAGGCGATCGACTGCTACCGCGCCGTGCTGGCGCGGCATCCGTCCTTCGCCCCCGCGCTCTATAACCTCGGCCGGGCGCTGACCGAGCAGGGCGATCCCACCGCCGCCGTCGCCTGCCTGCGCGCCGCCCTCGCCACCCCGCCGCCGCCGGGGGAGGAAGCGCGCGCCGCCGATATCCACGAGGCGCTCGCCGCCGCCCTGGTCGAACTCGGCGAGCACGAAGCGGCGATCGAGACCAGCCGGGCGATGCAGGCGCTGGCGCCGGGAAAGCCATTGGGGGTCTGGAACGAGGCGCTGTCGCTGCTGGCCCTCGGCCGCTACGCCGAGGCCTGGCTCGGCTACGAGCGGCGCTGGGAACTGCCGGGCTTCCGCGACCCCGAGGAAGCGGGCGAGCCCCCGCCCAAGGTGCCCACCCTGTCCGATCTCGCCGGCAAGCGCGTGCTGTTGCGCTGGGAGCAGGGGCGCGGCGACGTGATCCAGTTCATGCGCTACGCCACCCCGGTCTCACGCATCGCGTCCGCCGTCACGCTGTGCGTCTATCCCGAGTTGCGCGAACTCGCCGCTTCCGTGCCCGGCGTCGCGTGCGCGATCACCGATGCCGACCCGGAACCGGCGCACGACGTGGCAGCCTCGCTGATGAGCCTGCCGCTGGTGTTCGCCACCACGCTGACCAGCATCCCGGCCAGGATTCCCTACGTGACCGCACCGGCGGAACGGCGGGCGCGCTGGCGCGAACGTGTGACCGCCACGCCGGGACCGCGCGTCGGCCTTTGCTGGTGGGGATCGGAACATTCCCGGCGCAGTTCGATCCCGCTGCCGCTGCTGGAGCCGCTGCTGCGCGTGCCGGGGCTGGGCTTCCATGCCGTGCAGAAGGACATCCCGGAGGCGCATCGCGGCTTGCTTGCCGCCGCGCCGTCGCTGGTGGATCACAGCGCGGCGCTGGAGGATTTCGCCGATACCGCGGCCCTGCTCGCCGCGCTCGACCTGGTGATCACGATCGATACCGCGGTGGCGCATCTGGCCGGCGCGCTCGGCCGCTCGGTGTGGATCCTGCTCCGCCGCGGCGCCGACTGGCGCTGGCTGCGCGAGCGTGCCGACAGCCCCTGGTACCCCACCGCGCGCCTGTTCCGCCAGGGTGCGGACGGGACGTGGGAGCCGGTGATCGCGGCGGTGCGGGCAGCGCTGATCGCGTGGCAGGCGGGGCGGGCCCCTTAGCCGGGACGCCGCTGGTTCCCCCCGCCGCCCCCGCCGCGGCATAGTGGCGGCTGACCCCCAACCCCGTCAGGAGGCGCGCATGCCGCCCGCACCCGCTCTCGCCGCGCTCTGGACCGCGCTCGGCCTGCCGACCGACGCGCTCGAGGATGTCCGCCTGACCGGGCAGGACCCGGTGCTGCCGTCCTCCTTCGCGGTCGGCACCGCGGCGCAGGTCGCGATCGCCGCCGCCGGCCTCGCGAGCGCGACCTTGCACCGGCTGCGCACCGGCACGCGCCAGACCGTCGGCGTGGACATGCGCCACGCCGCCACCGAGTTCCATTCCGAGGAATGGCAAACCCTGGACGGCGCGCCGATGGCCGACCGCTGGGACGCGATCGCCGGCCTCTACCCCTGCGGCGACGGAAGATGGGTCCGCTTGCACACCAACTTCCCGCACCATCGCGACGGGGTCCTGCGCCTGCTCGGCTGCGCCTACGACCGCGCCGCCGTCGCCGCCGCGCTGCAAGCCTGGACCGCCTTCGATTTCGAGGACGCCGCCGCCGCCGCCGGCCTCTGCGTCACCGCCCAGCGCAGCTTCGCCGAATGGGACGCCCATCCCCAGGGCCAGGCGGTCCAGGCCGAACCCCTCGTCGCCATCACGAAAATCGGCGAGGCCCCGCCCGAGCCCTTGCCCCCGGCGGATCGCCCGCTCTCCGGCGTGCGCGAACTCGACCTCACCCGCGTGCTCGCCGGCCCGGTCTGCTGACGCACGCTCGCCGCGCATGGCGCCGAGGTGCTGCTCATCACCGGCCCGCACCTCTACAACCCGCAGCCGCTCACCATCGATACCGGCCGCGGCAAACGTTCCGCCCAGCTCGACCTCCGCACCGACGCCGGCCGCGCCACGCTGCGCGCGCTGCTGCAAGGCGCCGACCTGTTCGTGCAGGGCTACCGGCCCGGCGCCCTCGCCGCGCACGGCTTCTCCGCCGAGGCGGCCGCCCAACTGCGGCCCGGGATCGTCTGCGGGTCCATCTGCGCCTGGGGCTTCACCGGTCCATGGTCCGCCCGCCGCGGCTTCGACAGCCTGGTGCAGACCGCCAGCGGCTTCAACACAGCCGAAGCCGAGGCGGCCGGGGAAACCAAACCCAAGCCCCTGCCGGTGCAGGCGCTCGACCACGCCTCCGGCTACCTGCTTGCCGCCGGCACGCTCGCCGCGCTGTACCGCCGCGCAACTATCGGCGGCAGCTGGCACGTGCAGGTCTCGCTCGCCCGCACCGGACACTGGATCCGCTCCCTCGGACGCACCCCGAACGGCCTCGCCTGCCCGCCGCCCACCCAGGCCAGCATCGCCGACCTCACCGAAACCCAGACCTCCGGCTTCGGCCAACTGCGCTCCATCCGCCACGCCGCCACACTCTCCGCCACCCCGGCCGCCTGGACCCGACCGTCCGTGCCGCCGGGGGCCGATCCACCAGCCTGGGAGGGGGGGATGGGGCCGAGAAAGTAAGGCCAGGGGGCGCTGC
>JAJZVS010000287.1 GCA_021845555.1 Pseudomonadota bacterium | reverse complement strand
TTCCGCGAAGAACTCGGCCGCTTCGGCGTGGCCGGGGCCTGGCACGTCGGGGATTCCGATCCGCCGGCCGCGCTGCTGCGGCTCGCGCATCAGAGCGACCTGATCGTGTTCGGCCAGCCGCAGCCGGAAGGCGCGCTCCCCGGCCGGGCCGCCGACCTGATGCAGCACGTGCTGCTGGAGGCCGGGCGGCCGTTGCTGGTCGTGCCCTATGCGGGGACATTCGACGCGCTCGCGCGGCTGGAAGGGTTCCACGCGCTGATCGGCTGGACCGAAACGCGGGAGGCGGCGCGGGCGGTGCACGACGCGCTGCCGCTGCTGACCGGAGCGGGCGCGGTGACGGTGCTGACCATCCTCGCCGGCCGGGACGCTCCGATCGACGGAGAGCCGCCGGCGGCGGAACTGGCGCAGCATCTGCAGCGGCATGGCGTGGCGGCCACCGCGGTGCGTATCGTGACCGACGGGATTCCCGATTCGGACGCGCTGCTGTCCTATGCCTGCGACGTCAGCGCCGACCTGCTGGTGCTGGGCGGCTACGGCCACTCGCCGTTGCGCGAACGGATGTGGGGCGGCGTCACGCGCGACGTCTTGCGCCACATGACCTTGCCGGTCTTGATGTCGCACTAGGGCGCGGGCGCGCGGGCCACGGGGCCCGTGCCGTCGCCGCAGCGGAGCCGCGAATGACCGACGAGACCAAACGCAAGGCCAACGAGGTGGCGGACGCGCTGCACGCGCGCGGCCACGAGGCCCCGGCGGAGACGCTGCGTGCCGCGGCGGCGGCCGAGCGGGTGGAGGGGGCCTTCCTGCGCGGCCTGCGCGACGCCTGCCAGACCGTACTGACCGCGATCGAGGCGATCGATCCGGTCAGTGCCACGATGATCGACGAATTGCGCCTGGAAGTGGACAAGCGGCTGATCCAGCACCGGGAGTAGGCTCCGGCTCCCGCGCCCGGGGGGCGCCGCCGCGTATTGTCCCCCCCTTCCGCCACGATGGTTCCCGTCCCATCACGGCGGCAGCCTCTTTCCCGTCTTGGCCGGGTCAGGCCCGGCCCGGCCATCACGGTAGAGAGGCTGCCGCCCCCAAGCCCCTCCCGGCAACAAGGGTGACTCGCTCCCCCTGGCGCGCGCCCGCGCGGCCCGCCATACCTGTGCCGGACCGAAGCGAGGGACACCGCCTGCGCCCGTATCGCCACACTCCGCATCGCCAGACCGGACCGCGCCATTCCCGCCCGCCGGAGGTGACGATCGTGATCGTCACCGGCACCGACCCGGACGGCGAGGCGATCGCGCGCCCCGCGACCTGGCAGGAGGAGGGGCCGCCGCCGCAGATCCTGATGGCGCCGGAACCGGCGGGCCACGCCGCGCTCGCCCCCGGCCAGCGCGTGCTCGCCCGGCTGCGCCCCGCCGGTCCCGGCCGCTACGAGGGCCGCACGATCAAGCGCCTGACCGAAACGCCCGGCCGGGTGATCGGCGTGTTCCGCCCCGCTCCCGCGAACGAGCGCGCCGCCGGTCGCATCGTGCCGACCGACCGCCGCGCCAAGGCGGAATGGATCGTGCCGACGGGCGAGGCGGGCGGCGCCGAACCCGACGAGATCGTGCTCGCCGAACCGTTGCCGCACGGCCGCCTGGGTCTCAAGCCCGCGCGGGTGATCGAGCGGCTGGGGCGGATGGGGGACGCGCGCTCGGTCAGCCTGATCGCCATCGCCACCCACGACATCCCGCACGTCTTCCCGCCCGAGGCCGAGGCGGAGGCCGAAGCCGCCCGCGCCGCCCCGCTGGACCGGCGGGAGGACCTGCGCGCGATCCCGCTGGTGACGATCGACGGCGCCGACGCGCGCGACTTCGACGATGCGGTGTTCGCCGAACCGGACCCGGACCATCCCGGCGGCTTCCGCCTGCTCGTCGCCATCGCCGACGTGGCGCATTACGTCCGCCCCGGCTCGGCGCTGGACCGCACCGCCCGCGAGCGCGGCAACAGCGTCTATTTCCCCGACCGCGTGGTGCCGATGCTGCCGGAGGCGCTGTCGAACGGCTGGTGCAGCCTGCGCCCGGAGGAAGAGCGCGGCTGTCTGTTCGCCGAACTCCGCATCGACGCCACCGGGCGCAAGACCGCGCACCGGTTCGGCCGCGGCCTGATGCGCAGCGCCGCGCGGCTGACCTACGAACAGGTGCAGCAGGCGCAGGACGGGGTCACCCGGCTCGACCTGCCGGCGGGGCTGCTCGATCATTTGTATGCCGCCTTCCGCGCCCTGCTCGCCGCACGGATCGCGCGCGGCACGCTCGATCTCGACCTGCCGGAGCGGCAGGTGATCCTGCATCCGAACGGCCGCGTCGCCGACGTGCGCGCCCGGCCGCGGCTCGACAGCCACCGGCTGATCGAGGAGTTCATGGTGCTGGCCAACGTCGCCGCCGCCGAGGAACTCGGCCGGCACCGCGCGCCCTGCCTGTATCGCGTCCACGCGCCGCCCTCGGCGGAGAAGCTGGAGGATCTGCGCAGCTTCCTGCATGGCATCGGCATCTCCCTGCCGCCCGGCGATCAGGTGCATCCGCGCGATCTCGACCGGGTGCTGCGCCAGGTGGCCGGCACCGACGAGTCGCTGCTGGTCAACGAGGTGGTGCTGCGCAGCCAGTCCCAGGCCGCCTACAGCCCCGATAACATCGGCCATTTCGGCCTTGCGCTGTCGGCCTACGCGCATTTCACCAGCCCGATCCGGCGCTATGCCGACCTGCTGGTGCACCGCGCGCTGGTCCGCGCGCTGCGCCTCGGCCCCGACGGGCTGGAACCGGACGCCGGGGCGGGGTTCGAGGACACCGGGGCCCATATCACCGCCACCGAACGCCGCGCCCAGGCCGCCGAGCGCGACGCGATCGACCGCTATCTGGCGGCGTTCATGGCCGATCGGGTCGGGCAGAGCTTCGCCGCCCGTGTCTCCGGGGTCACACGTTTTGGCCTTTTTGTCACAGTGGGGGAAAATGGCGCCAGCGGCATTGTCCCGCGTTCGGCGCTGCCGGATGATCTCTGGCACCATGATGCGCGCGAGCAGAGCCTGAGCGGCCGTCACACCCGTCTTGTCTTCCGCCTCGGACAGGCGGTGGAGGCACGGCTGGAGGAAGCGAACCCGGCGACCGGGAGCCTGCTGTTCCACCTCATGCAGGGCATCGCGCCGCGCCCCTCCGTCCGCGGCAGCCATAAGGGGAAGCGGTCCCGGCACCGGTGAGAAGCTACGGTTTCCTGCTGCTGCTGCTGGCCTTCGTCGTTCCCGCCCAGGCCGCGGCCCCGGCCGGCAGGCCGATGGCCGGCGGCGCAGCGGGATTCGATGCCGCGCTGGTGAGCCAGGTCTATACCGCCGCGCTCGGCTTCATCGTGCCGCGCGTGCTCGATCCGGTCAGCGTGCCGCAGCTGACCGTATGGGGGTTGCGCGGGATCACCGCGCTCGATCCCGACCTGACCGCCGCGCTGCGCTCCGGCCGGCTGGTGCTGGCGCGCCGCCAGCACAGGCTGTGGGATGCGCCGGCGCCGGGAGACGAAGCGCCGGGAAGCTGGGCGCAAGCGGCGACCGCGATGACCGCCGCGGCCTGGAACGCCTCGGCCGCCGTGCGCCGGGCCGGCACGCAAGGCGTGATCGGCGCGTTCTTCGACGAGATGTTCAACCATCTGGACCCGTATTCCCGCTACGTGCCGCCGGTCGCGGCGGCGGCGGGGGAGGCGGAGCTGGAAGGCACCGCCGGCCTCGGCCTCAGCCTGGCCGCGCGCGGGCCGGCGCTGCTGGTGGCCGGGGTGGTGCCGGACGGGCCGGCGGCACGGGCGGGGCTGCGGGCCGGCGACCGGATCCTGGCGATCGACGGCCGCGCCGCGAGCGGGCCGGCACTGGCGGCGGCAGAGGCCGCGATCGCCGGGCCGGTGGGCAGCGAAGTCCTGCTGCGCTGGCAATCCCGGGGCGCGCCGCCGCGCCAGGCCCGGATCGCGCGCGCGCTGGTGCCGCCGCAATCGGTGTTCAGCGAGATCCTGGCGCATATGCTGATCCTGCGCGTGGTCCGCTTCAACCGCACCACCGAGGTCGATCTCGCCGCGACGATCGCGCGGGCGATGGCGGCGCGCCGGCCCCCGGACGGGATCGTGATCGATCTGCGCGGCAATCCCGGCGGGCTGCTGCGGGAGGCGGTCGCCACCGCCGACGTGTTGCTGCCGGCCGGGGTGGTCGCGATCAGCGCCGGGCGCGATCCGGCGGCAAGCCGGATCTGGCGCTCCACGCGCGGGGAGGCGGCGCCGGGTCTGCCCGTGGTGGTGCTGGTCGATGGCCGCACCGCCAGCGCCGCCGAGGTGCTGGCCGCCGCGCTGGCCGATCGCGGCCGGGCGGTGGTGGTGGGCAGCGCCACCTTCGGCAAGGGATTGGTGCAGACCTTCACCGACCTCCCCGGCGGGGGGGAATTGTTCGTGACCTGGAGCCGCATCCTCGCCCCGCGCGGCTGGCCGCTGCAGGGCCTCGGCGTGCTGCCGCAGATCTGCACCAGCCGCGGCGAACAGGCGGTGGAGCGCGAACTACAGGCGCTGAACGCCGGCATCGCCCCGATGGCCGCCGCGATCGCGCGCGAGCGGGCGAGCCGCGCCCCGGTGCCGGCGGCCGAGGCGGTGGCGATCCGCAGCGCCTGCCCGGCGGCGGTGGGCCAGGAGATCGATCTGGAAGTGGCGCATTTCCTGATCGAGAACCCCGCCGCCTATGTCACCGCGCTGCTGCCGCCGCTGGCCGGCGCGGCGGTCGGGCAATAGGCACCGATCAGCCGCGCACCTCGATCGCCGTCAGCCCGGCCGCCAGCACCCGGCGCAGCACCGGCGCCGGCAGCGCGATGCAACCGTCGGTGGGGGCGAGATCGTCGCGGGCCACATGCAGGAAGATCGCCGAGCCGCGCCCGGCCACGGGCGGCGAATCGTTCCAGCCCAG
>JAJZVS010000286.1:606-4956 GCA_021845555.1 Pseudomonadota bacterium | reverse complement strand
GTAGCGATCGGCCAGGATCGTGCCGAGCAGCAGCGTGTGTTCCAGCGCCCCGGTCAGGGCCGCCGCCGCCGTCATCCGCCCGGCGGCCTGATCGGCGAAGATCCGCCGGATCCGGGCCGCGTCGCTGGGGCTGAGCGGGCGCGGGAACGCCGCATATCCGCCGCCGCTCGCGGGGCTCCCCGACCTGCCGTCCACCGCGCCGATCCGGGGGATTGCCATCGCGGTTTGGTCTCCGCCGCCACCCTGTGCGAACGCCGCCGGACCCGAGGTTCCGGCAAGGATCGCGGCTCCGGCAAGCAAGGCCCGAACGGCGGGTAGGCGGGAGAGCGTATGACCGATCCCTCGCATGAGGCGGCGGACCTACCGGCCCAAACGCGCGAAGGCAACCCGTCGCGGGCGGGGCGGCGTCTCGATTTGCGAGACAAAAGCTTCGCTTCAGTCACTTAAGCGACGCTCTGTGCTCACGTTTTCGTGAGGTCGGCATCCAGCGCCCGCCGCAGCCGGCGCAGATCGGCCCAGGCCTGCCGCCGGGCGGAGGGGTTGGCGCGCAGGAAACCGGGGCTTGCCATCGCCAGCGCCGGCAGTGCGGGCTGCTCCGGCGCGGCATCGGGGAGGCGGAGCGCCTGCCAGGTGCCGCGCGTGCTCTGGCGCGTCCCCGCGGGGCCGAGCAGGGCGCGCGCCGCCATCTGCCCCGCCAGCACGATCCGCCGCGGCCGGGCCAGCGCGATCAGCCGGAACAGGAACGGCAGGCACATCGCCAGTTCGGCGGGGCTCGGGGAACGCCCGCCCGGTGGGCGCCACGGGATCAGCGGCGCCAGCAGGATCCCCGCCCGATCGAGGCCGATGCTGGCCAGCATGCGGTCGAGCATCCCGCCGGACGGGCCGGAGAACGGCGCGCCCTCGCGGTCGTCCTCGTCGCCCGGCGCCTCGCCGATCACCAGCAGCGGCGCATCGGCGGGGCCGGCAGCGAACACCAGGTTGGCGGCGGTGGCGCTGAGCGGGCAGAGGGCGAAGCCGGCGATCGCTTCGCGCAGCGCCGGCAGGGAGGCGGCGGCGGCGGCGGCGCGCGCGGCCTGCTCGGCCGCGATGCCGGGGGACGTCGCGGCGCGGGCCTGCGCCGGGGGGGGCGATGCCGGCGGGGCCAATGGAGGGGCGGGCACTGGCGGACGGGCGGAAGCCCCGGCGGGGGAAGCTGCGGCGTTTCCGGCGGTGGCGCGCGCCGACGGGTCGCGCCGGCGATCGACCGGTGCTTCCTCCAGCGCCTCGTCGGCGCCCCAGTCGAGCTGCACGCGCAGCGCCGCCAGCCCATCCATGCCAGACCTCCCGCGCGGCGTGCTCCGGAGCGATCGGCCGGGACCGCGTTTGCCTCGGGGCTGCCGTGCCGTCCCGTCCTGGCCGAGCCACGTCCGGCCGCTCGCGCGCGATCTTCCGTGCGCCGGCCGCCGGGTCAACCCCGGCCGAGTTGGCCGTCCGCGGCCCCGGTGGCTTTGCCCAATGGCAGCTCTCGCCTAATGTCCGCCGCCCGGGTCGCGCCCGATGGGGTGCGCGCCGGGGGCGATGCCCGGCTGGGCGCAGGAAGCAACAAGAGGAACACGCCGATGGCGGACGAGCTGCCCCCGCGCGAATCCATGGAGTTCGACGTCGTGATCGTGGGCGCGGGACCGGCGGGCCTCGCCTGCGCCATCCGGCTCAAGCAGCTCGCCCCCGATGCGGCTGTCTGCCTGGTGGAAAAGGGCGCGGAGGTCGGCGCGCATATCCTCTCCGGCGCGGTGATCGAGCCCCGCGCGCTGGCCGAGCTGATCCCCGACTGGCAGGAGAAGGGCGCGCCGCTGGAAACGCCGGCGCGCGACGACCGCTTCCTGTTCCTGACCGCCAAGCGCGCCTTCCGCCTGCCCACGCCGCCGCAGATGCACAACGCGGGCAACTACATCGTCTCGCTCGGCAACGTGGTGCGCTGGCTCGGCAGCCAGGCCGAGGCGCTGGGGGTGGAGATCTACCCCGGCTTCGCCGCCGCCGAACTGTTGGAAGAGGACGGCCGCATCGTCGGCGTCGCCACCGGCGACATGGGGATCGGCAAGGACGGCGCGCCCACCGGCAACTACCAGCGCGGCATGGAGCTGCGCGCCCGCTTCACCCTGTTCGCCGAAGGCTGCCGCGGCTCGCTGAGCAAGCGGCTGATGGACCGCTTCGGCCTGCGCGAGGGCGTCGCGCCGCAGACCTACGCGATCGGGGTGAAGGAACTGTGGGAAATCCCCGCCGCCAACCACAAGCCGGGGCTGATCGAGCACAGCATCGGCTGGCCGCTCGATACCCGCACCTACGGCGGGTCGTTCCTGTATCATTTCGGCGACAACCTGGTCTCCTACGGCTTCGTCGTCGGGCTCGACTACCGCAATCCATGGCTGTCGCCGTTCGAGGAGATGCAGCGGTTCAAGACCCACCCGGCGGTGCGCGGACATTTCGCGGGCGGGCGGCGCATCGCCTACGGCGCGCGGGCGCTGAGCGAGGGCGGGTTGCAGTCGATCCCCCGGCTGGTGTTCCCCGGCGGGGCGCTGATCGGCGATGCCGCCGGGTTCCTCAACGTGGCGAAGATCAAGGGCACGCATACGGCGATGAAATCCGGCATGCTGGCCGCCGAAACGGTGGCGGAGGCGCTGGCCGGCGCGCCCGGCGCCGATCTCGCGGCCTACCCGGACAAGCTCGCGGCAAGCTGGGTGTGGGAGGAACTGGGCGCGGTGCGCAACATCCGCCCGGCCTTCGCGAAGTTCGGCATGTGGGGGGGCCTCGCCTATGCGGCGGTGGACACCTACGCGCTGCGCGGCAAGGCGCCCTGGACGCTTCGCCTGCCGCACCCGGACAACGAAACCCTGCTGCCGGCCGAGAGCGCGCCGCGCATCGACTACCCGAAGCCGGACGGGGTGCTGACCTTCGACCGGCTGTCCTCGGTGTTCATCAGCAACACCAACCATGAGGAAAACCAGCCGGCGCATTTGACCCTGCGCGACCCGGAGACCGCGATCGCGGTGAACTGGGCGCGCTACCGTAGCCCGGAAACCCGCTACTGCCCGGCCGGGGTGTACGAGATCGTCGGCGCGGAGGAAGGCAACCCGCGGCTGCAGATCAACGCGCAGAACTGCGTGCACTGCAAAACCTGCGACATCAAGGACCCGACCCAGAACATCGACTGGGTGACGCCGGAGGGTGGCGGCGGCCCGGTCTATCCGGGCGGGATGTAAGCGGGGTCTGAAGACCGCCCGCAGGCGCTACCCCCGCGCGGCCAGCGCCACCCCGCCCAAAGTCATCGCCAGCGCGCCCAGCTGCCGCAGCCCCAGCGGCTCCCCCAGCATGAAGCCGGAGGCGAACACGCCAATCACCGGCGCCAGCAGCACCGCGGTGGCCGCGGTCGCGGCCGGCAGCAGCCGCAGGCCCCGGAACCAGGCCAGGTACGCGAGCGACATCGGCAGCACCGCGACGTAGAAAATCCCGCCCCAGCCGAGCGCGGTCACGCCGGCCCAGTGCGGGTGCTCGCCCAGCGCCAGCAGCGCCACCGGGATCGTGCCGAGCACCGCCTGCCAGCCCACCCCGGCCACCAGCGGCATCCGCAGCGGCGCGCGCTTGGCGATCACGGTACCGAAGCCAAACACCGCCGCCGCCGCCAGCCCGCAGGCCACGCCCGGCAGTTGCGTCCGCTCCGCGTGCAGCGGATTGGCCCCCACCAGCACCGCGATCCCGCCCAGGCCGAGCGCGATCGCCGCCAGCCGCGCCAGCGTCGGCCGCTCCCCCAGCATCGGCCAGGCGAAGCCCACCGCCCAGATCGGCAGGGTGTAGGTGAGGATCACCGCTTCCGACGCCGGCAGCCAGACCAGCGACAGCGTGGTCAGTATGGTGAACGCGCCGAAATTGCAGGCAGCGAACAGCACCAGCCGGCCCCACTGGTCGCGCGGCGGCCACAGCGTCTCCCCCCGGTGGCGGGCGATCGCGAAGCAGATCGTCGCGCCCAGCCAGCAGCAGAGCGTGCGCATGGCAAATGGCGGCAGTTCCCACAGCAGGAATTTGGTGACCGGCCAGTTGAAGCCCCAGGAGCAGGCGGTCGCCAGCACCATCGCCAGGCCCTGAACGCGCGGGCTGGCCCAGGACGGCGCGGCGACCGCGGCCGCTACCGGCCCGGGCGCTGCCTCAACGGACATAAACGCGCACTTCGCCACGCGGCGCGTCCGGGGCCAACCCGGCGTGCAGCCGGATGCGATCGGCCGGGACCCCGGCGGCGGCGATCTCGCGCATCACCGCGGTGGCGGTGGCGAGGCTGGCGCGCAGCGCCGGCGCCTCGGCCGCGCCGGCGGCGGCTTCGGG
>JAJZVS010000286.1:0-596 GCA_021845555.1 Pseudomonadota bacterium | reverse complement strand
ATCACGTCGAACCGGACATCGCGGTCCCGCCGCTGGGCAGCGCCCACGGCGAAGCGCAGCAGGGGGCGGTAGTCGTCGGGCGGCGTGGCGGCACCGATGGTGAGCAGCGGCGCGCGGGCATCGAGCGGCGGCGGCTTGGCGGCGAGCGGCGTCGCGGCCGGTGCGGCCGGGCGCGCGCCCGGCGCCGGGGCAAAGGTGGTCTGGTCGATCAGCGCGCAACCGCCAAGCGCGAGGACGACCAGCAGGCTCGCCATTTCCGCGCGCCAACGCGGCGGCATCGGCAAAGCAGGGGGCGTCGGCGAAGAGATGGGGGGCGGCAATAGGGTGGGGCTCGACACGCGCTGCTCTCCGCTTTGTCGCGCTAGCTTGCAGGAAGCGGCGCCGCGGGCAAGATGGGCGGAGATTTCGCAAAGGACCGGCTGCCATGACCGCACAGACCAACCAACGCATCGACGGCAAGCGGCTGTGGGACAGCCTGATGACCATGGCGGAGATCGGCGCGACGCCCAAGGGCGGCGTGCGCCGGCTGACGCTGACCGATGTGGACAAGCGCGGGCGCGACCGCTTCCGCGCGGCATGCGAGGCGGCGGGCCTGG
>JAJZVS010000285.1 GCA_021845555.1 Pseudomonadota bacterium | reverse complement strand
GCCGTGCCGGTCGATGGTGTGGTGCTGGACGGGCGCAGCAGCGTCGATGAATCGATGGTGACGGGCGAGTCCATGCCGCAGGCCAAGGCGGCTGGCGACACGCTGATCGGCGGCACGGTGAACGGCACCGGCGCCCTGGTGATGCGCGCGGATATGGTCGGTACCGGAACGGTACTCGCGCGCATCGTCGCCATGGTGAGCGAGGCGCAGCGCTCGCGCGCGCCGATCCAGCGCCTCGCCGATATCGTCGCCGGCTGGTTCGTGCCGGCGGTGATGGGGGCCGCGCTGCTGTCCTTTGGCCTGTGGGCGTTCTGGGGGCCGGCGCCGGCGCTGGCCTATGGGCTGCTCGCCGCGGTTTCGGTGCTGATCATCGCCTGTCCCTGCGCGCTCGGCCTCGCCACGCCGATGTCGATCCAGGTCGGCGTCGGCAAGGGCGCCTCGGCCGGCGTGCTGATCCGCTCGGCCGAGGCGCTCGAGCGGATGGAGCGGGTCGATACGCTGGTCGCCGACAAGACCGGCACGCTGACCGAGGGCAAGCCGCGCGTCACGCGGATCGTGCCGGCCCCGGGCTTCGACGAGGCGGAACTGCTGCGCCTGGCGGCGAGCCTGGAACGATCGAGCGAGCATCCGCTGGCCGCGGCGATCGTCCGCGCCGCCACCGAGCGCAAGCTCGCGCTGGCGGAACCCGAGGGATTCGCCTCCGTCACCGGCCAGGGGGTGCGCGGACGGATCGACGGCCACGCCGTGGCGCTCGGTAACGCGGGTCTGATGGCGGCCGAGGGAGCCACAACGGGCGATCTCGCCGCAGCGGCCGACGACCTCCGTGGGTCCGGCGCCACCGCGCTGTTCGTTGCCGTCGATGCCAAGGTGGCCGGCGTGCTGGCGATCGCCGATCCGATCAAGCCCGGCACGCCGGCGGCGCTCGCGGCGTTGCGCGCCGAGGGGGTGCGCATCGTGATGCTGACCGGCGACAACCGCCGCACCGCCGAAGCGGTCGCGCGCCAGCTTGGCATCACCGAGGTCGAAGCCGACGTGCTGCCCGCGCAGAAGCACGAGGTGGTGCGCCGGCTGCGCGCCGAAGGCCGGGTAGTGGCGATGGCCGGGGACGGGGTGAACGATGCGCCCGCGCTGGCCGAGGCCGATATCGGCATCGCCATGGGCACCGGCACCGAGGTGGCGATGCAAAGCGCCGGCGTGACGCTGGTGAAGGGCGACCTCAGCGGAATCGTGCGGGCGCGCACGCTCAGCCGGGCGACGATGCGCAACATCCGCCAGAACCTGTTCTTCGCTTTCGTCTATAACGCGGTCGGCGTGCCGATCGCGGGGGGGCTGCTCTATCCGTGGTTCGGCGTGTTGCTGAGCCCCGTGCTTGCCGCGCTGGCGATGTCGCTGAGCTCGGTCTCGGTGGTGATGAACGCGCTGCGCCTGCGCCGCTTGACGTTGTAGGCCGCAAACCGGCGGGCTATCGATCCGGCGAGGCTGCCGCGCTGGCTTGGCCGATCCCCGCTTGGAAGGAAACCGCCCGCATGTCGCTCTCCCCCGATCTCGATCAGCGTATCGCCCTGGTGACCGGAGCCTCGCGCGGCATCGGCAAGGCGGTCGCGCTGATGCTGGCGCGCGCCGGCGCCGACGTCGCCGTGAACTACCATGAACGGGCCGAGGAAGCCCGCGCTGTCGTTGAAGCGATCCGCGCGCTGGGCCGGCGGGCGATCGCGATCGGCGCCGACGTGTCCTCCGCCGCCGCGGTGGCCGCCATGACCCAGGCGATCGCCGAACAACTCGGCCCGGTGGACATCCTGGTGAACAACGCCGGGATCGGCCTGATCCGTTCGATCGACGCGCTGACCGAGGCGGAGTTCGATGCCACGCTCGCGGTGAACCTGAAATCCGTCTTCCTCTGCACCCAGGCGGTGCTGCCGCATATGCGCGCCCGCCGCTGGGGCCGCATCGTCAACATCTCCTCCGGCGCCGCGCGCGGCGGCGGGGGGATCGGCGTGCACTACAATGCCTCCAAGGCGGGAATGGAGGGCATGACCCGCGGCTATGCCGCCCGGCTCGCCGCCGAGGGGGTCACCGTGAACGCGGTCGCGCCGTCGCTGATCGAAACCGACATGATGTCGGCGCGGCGGGACGAATACGTGAAACGCATCCCGCTCGGCCGCATGGGCACGGCCGAGGAGGTCGCGCAGGCGGTGCTGATGGTGGTCGGCAACCCCTACATGACCGGCCAGACGGTCCAGCTCAACGGCGGCACGCAGTTCATCTAGGCCCCATCATGCCCAGCATCACCCAAACCCTGGCGCGCTGGCAGGCGGGGCTGCGCGGACAGGACATCCCGGACGACGTCGCGCGGGCCACGCTCCAGCGCGTGCTGAACCACACCGGCGTCGCGCTGGCCGCCGGCGCGCGCGGCTATGGCGCGGCGGTGCGCGGCGCGGCGCTGGAACTGGGGGCGAGCGGCCCGTGCCATATCCTCGGCCAGCGCGGCGGCACGATCGCCACCTCCGCCGCGCTGGCCAACGGGACCATGGCCTCGGCGCTGGCCTTCGATGATTCGCAGACCGAAACGCTGATCCATGTCACCGCGACCACCGCCGCCACGGCGATGGCGCTGGCCGAATGGCGCGGCGCGACCGGGCCGGAGGTGCTGGCG
Source organism: Pseudomonadota bacterium (assembly GCA_021845555.1). Classification (GTDB taxonomy): domain Bacteria; phylum Pseudomonadota; class Alphaproteobacteria; order Acetobacterales; family Acetobacteraceae; genus JAJZVS01. The sequence goes on along the minus strand of JAJZVS010000285.1, from coordinate 2,350 downwards.
GCGATCGCGGTCGGCAACGAGGTGATCTGCCGCATCGGCGCCATCGCCCCCGGCCAGTTCCACAAGAACGGCTTTCATCCCACCGGCGTGATCGGCGCGTTCGGCGCCGCCTTCGTCGCCGGCCGGCTGCTGGGTCTCGACCCGGCCGGCCTGGTGCATGCGGCGGGGATCGTGGAGACGATGGCCGCCGGCAGCAACCAGTGCTGGCAGGACGGCACCTGGGCGCAGATCGTCGATCCGGGCTGGGCGGCGCAGTGCGGGATCACCGCCGCGCTGCTGGCGCGCCACGGTTTCACCGGCCCGGCCGAGGCGCTGGAAGGCGCCTTCGGCCTGTTCCGCAGCCATGTGCAGGACAGCGGCTACCAACCCGACACCCGGCGCGCGGTTGCCGGGCTCGGCGAGGTCTGGGAAAGCCGCAACATCGCGATCAAGCCCTATCCCTGCGGGCATGTCAGCATCCCGTTCGTGGACTGCGCGCTCGATCTGCGCCGGCGGGGCCTCCGCCCCGAGGCAATTCGCCGCGTGACCTGCCACGCCGCCGGCTGGATCGTTCCGGTGGTGTGCGAGCCGGTCGCCGAGAAGAAACGCCCCGCCACCGAATGGCAGGGCCGCGTCAGCCTGCCGTTTACCGTGGCCGAGGCGCTGTTCTTCGGCCGGCTCGATGCCGGCAGCTACACGGAGGACAACCGCGCCAACCCGGCGCTGCTCGCCCTGGCCGCGAAGATCGACCACGCGATCGATCCGGCCGCGCCGCGCGACGAACAATACAAAGGCTGGATCAGCGTCGAGACCGAAGACGGCGCGGTGCAGGAGGCGATCCACCTGCACGGCAAGGACGATCACATGTCGGATGCGGCGGTGTTCGCCAAATTCCGCGGCTGCCTCGCCGGCACCCCGGCGCAGGAGCGGGCGGCGGCGCTGCGCGATGCGGTGCTGGCCCTGGCGGACGGCGGCACCGTCCAGCAGGTGATGGCGCGCGCCGCCGGCGACTGATACCGCGCGGCGCCTCAGTTCGGATGGACGATCGTGCGCAGCATCACCCGGCGCTCCTGCGGCGGCGCGTCGCCGGCGCCGCGGTGCATCGTCGCGAGTTCGTCCCACATCAGCAGGTCGCCGGCCCGCCACTGGTGGTAATAGGTGAAACGGTCCTGCACGGCGAAATCGCTGAGTTCCGCCACCAGGGCCTCGCCCGCCTCGGGATCCATGCCGACGAAGCCGGTGCTGTGGCTTGGGTTCACGAACAGGATCGGACGCCCGCTCACGGGATGGGTCAGCACCGCGGGATGGCGCCGCTCGGGGTGCGCCTTCGCCTCCGCTTCGGTCTTGCGATAGAGCGTCCAGGCGCGCGCCGGGCCGGCGAGCCAGCGATGCGTGCCGGTCAGCCCGGCGATCCGCTGCCGGCTCGCTTCCGGCAGGGCGTCGTGGGCCGCCCGCATATCGGCGAAGATCGTGCCGCCGCGGGCGCTCGGCACTTCGATCGCATGCAGCATCGCCAGCCGGGGCAGGGTTTCGTTATAGGTCTCGTCGGCGTGCCAGGAGGTCGCGCGGTCGTTCCCCGCGGGATCGATCCGGCCGTCGGCGCCGACATTGCTGATGTAGGATACCTCGGCGAAGTCCGGGTGGCGGTAGCGTTCCAGGATATGCGGCTGCGGCGCGCCGAATTGCCGGGCGAAGCGCAGCATGTCCGCCGCGCCGAGGCGCTGGTCGCGGAACACCAGCACCGGATGCTCGGCGAAGGCGGTCTCGATCCAGCCCAGCGCCGCGGCGTCGATCGGGGTAGCGAGGTCCATGCCCAGGACCTCGGTGCCGAGGGCTGCCCCCAAAGGACGCAGTTGCGGGCGTAGCTGCGACATGGCGTTTTCCTCCCGTGCAAGCGAAGGCGTTGTCGGGCCAAGGTCGGGTGTCCCGCGCGGGACCGGCCCCTGCCCGGATTTTGCCATCACATAACCCGACCATGCGGATCGGTGAAGCAAAGGAACGGCTCGCCTTATCCGCCGGAGATCGGGCCGCCCGTCGGGCACCTTGCCGAACCGTGTGTTGACCCACTCCCCCGGTCCGTGGTCCGCCTGTGCCGATGATCCGCCTGCTGCTCCTGTTGCTCCTCCTTCTGCCGGCCTCGGCACGCGCCGCCGCGCCCGTTGTGGCGCCCGCCGCGGGCCTCAGCGCGGTGGAGGCGCGCCAGGCGCTGGCGGTGCTGCGCGACCCGCGGCAGCGGCTGGCGCTGGAGCACACGCTGGAAGCCATCGCCAAGGTGGAGGCGGGCAAGACCCCGGCCGCCGCCACGCCCGTGGTGCCCACCCCCGCGCCCGCGCCCGCGGCTGCGCCAGCGGCGAAACCTCCAGTCCAGCTC
>JAJZVS010000284.1 GCA_021845555.1 Pseudomonadota bacterium | reverse complement strand
AGTGGCTCCCAGGATGTCCTTGAAGTCGGTCATCCCGTTGTTGCCGCCGAAGCCCATCTCGTTGCGGAAGAACGCCAGCATCAGCGCGTAGGTCAGCGCCTGCGTGATGATCGAGAGATAGACGCCCGAAACGCGCGAGCGGAACGCGAGCCAACCGAACACCAGGGCAAGCAGGCCAGGCACGACCATCGCGGCGATCAGCGCCACGGGCAGGTGGCTGAACCCATGCCAGTACCACGGCAGGTGCTTCCAGCCGAGGAACACCATGAAATCCGGCACCCTGGGGTTCGCGTACACCCCCCGTGCGCCGATCTCGCGCATCAGATACATGCCCATCGCGTAGCCGCCGAGCGCGAAGAACGCCGCGTGCCCGAGCGTCAGGATGCCCGCGTAGCCCCATACCAGATCCACCGCCAGCGCCAGGATGGCGTAGCAGAGATACTTGCCGGTGAGGCCGACGACGAAGCTGGAGACATGCAGCGCGCTCGTCTCCGGCACCGCCAGATTGAGCATGGCCAGCACCGCCGCGCCCCCCAGCACCGCGCCCAGTGTCAGGACGGCGTCGCGTTGCATCATGCTTCCACCGCCCGGCCCTTGAGCGGAAACAGCCCGCGCGGCCGGCGCTGGATGAACAGGATCAGGAACACCAGCACGATGATCTTGCCCAGCACCGCCCCGCTGAGCGGTTCGACGAATTTGTCCACCACGCCGAGGATCAGCGCGCCGAACAGCGTGCCCCAGAGATTGCCGACCCCGCCCACCACCACCACGATGAAGCTGTCGATGATGTAGTTCTGCCCGAGATTGGGGGAGACGTTGTCGATCTGGCTCAGCGCCACGCCGGCCATCCCGGCGATGCCGGAGCCGAGGCCGAATGTCAGCGCATCGATCCACGGCGTGCGGATCCCCATCGCCGCCGCCATGCGCCGGTTCTGCGTCACCGCGCGGATCGACCGGCCGAGCCCGCCCCAGCGCAGCGCCGCCATCAGGGAGGCCAGCACGAGGCCGGCAAACAGGATGATCCAGAGCCGGTTTACCGTGAGTGTCAGCCCGCCGAGGCGCACGAACCCGCTCATCCAGTCGGGCGAGGAGACGTCCTGGTTGGTCGGGCCGAAGAGGCTGCGCACCGCCTGCTGCAGGATCAGGCTGAGACCCCAGGTGGCGAGCAGCGTTTCCAGCGGCCGGCCGTAGAGGAAGCGGATCATGCAGCGTTCGATCACGATCCCGAGCGCGCCCGCCACCACGAAGGCCGCGGGGATCGCGAACAACAGGCCGAACTCGGTCAGCGCCGGGGCGAAGGCGGCGATCAGTTGCTGCACGACGAAGGTGGTGTAGGCGCCGATCATCACCATCTCGCCATGCGCCATGTTGATGACGCCCATCACGCCGAAGGTGATGGCAAGCCCGGTCGCGGCGAGCAGCAGCACAGCGCCGAGCGAGATGCCGTAATAGACATCCTCCACCAGGTCCCACATCTGCAATTGCCGGTCGATGCCCTTGATCGCGGCGGCGACGGCGGCGGCGACCGCGGGCGGTTCCCCATGCAGCGAGGCCAGCAGGCCGCGTGCGGAGAGATCCCCCCGCGCCGCCAGCCGTTGGATCGCCGCCAGTCGCTCCGGGATCGGCGCGGTGGCGGATTTCAGCAGCGCCGCCGCCCGGGCATCACGCAGGACATGCGCGACCGAGGCATTCTTTTCCCGCGCCAGCGCACCGTCTATCAACGGCAACGACCCTGGATCGGCAGCCTGCAAGAGCGCCTCCGCCGCGTGGCGGCGGATCGTCGGATCGGGGGCCATCAGGTCGAGCACGCCGGATGCGGTCTCGATCGCCCCGCGCACCGCATCGCTCACGATCACGGGTCGCAGATTGACCGGCATCGGCGGGGTTGCCACCGGCGCGCCGGTGCGGGCATCAACCAAGCCAGCATCGGTCCGGATGAAGAGTGGAGCATTCGGGATCGGCCAGCGCCAGGCGAGCAACTTGCCAGACTTCAGCGCTGCGATCACCGGCGCGGCGCGCGGGCTGCCCGAGACCGCGAGCGCCCGCACCCCTTGCGCCACCAGGTCGGAGTTGGTGGCGGCGAGTTCGGCGAAGGGGTCGCCCGCCGCGACGGCGCGCGACCCCCAGCCGAACCCTGCCAGCAGCACGGCGAGCAGCAGGCAGAGGCGGAACCCCCGGCCGAGCGGCCCGCCGCGCCGCTGCTGGCTCACGCCTTGGTCTTGCCCAGGCACTTGCCGGCTTTCACGTCGTAGTTGCCGCAGCTCATCGGCGGCAGCCAGTCGCCGATCAGGTTCTTCGACTCCGGCAGGTAGGGCGACCAGGGCTGGGCGACCACCAGGCCCGGGGTCTCCCAGACCACGTTGAACTGGCCGTTGGCCTGCACCTCGCCGAGCAGCACCGGCTTGGTCAGGTGGTGGTTCGGCATCATGGTGGCGTAGTCGCCGGTCAGGTTCGGGTGCGCCACGCCGATCATCGCGTCGATCACGGCGGAATGATCGGTGGTGCCGGCCTTCTCGACCGCCTTCACCCACATGTTGAAGCCGATGTAGTGCGCCTCCATCGGGTCGTTGAACACGCGCTTGTCGTTCTTGGTGAAGGCCTTGAAGGCCGCGACGATCTCCTTGTTCGCCGGCGTATCGACGCTCTCGAAATAGTTCCAGGCGGCCAGCTGGCCCACCAGCGGCGCGGTGTTCAGACCGGCCAGCTCCTGCTCGCCGACGCTGAACGCAACCACCGGGATCTGGGTCGCCTTGATCCCCTGGTTGCCGAGTTCCTTGTAGAACGGCACGTTGGCGTCGCCGTTGATGGTGGAGATCACGCCGGTCTTCTTGCCGGCCGAGCCGAACGCCTTGAATTTCGCGACGTTCGCCTGCCAGTCGGAATAGCCGAACGGCGTGTAGTTGATCATGATGTCGGCGGCGGGAACGCCCTTCGACTTCAGATAGGCTTCCAGGATCTTGTTGGTGGTACGCGGATAGACATAGTCGGTGCCGGCCAGGATCCAGCGCTTGATGCCCAGCTGCTGCATGAAGTAGTCGACCGCCGGAATCGCCTGCTGGTTCGGTGCCGCGCCGGTATAGAACACGTTGCGCGAGCACTCCTGGCCTTCGTACTGCACCGGGTAGTACAGGATGCCGTTCAGCTGCTCGAACACCGGCAGCACGGATTTGCGCGACACCGAGGTCCAGCAGCCGAACACCGCCGCTACCTTGTCCACCGACAGCAGTTGGCGCGCCTTCTCGGCGAACAGCGGCCAGTTGGACGCTGGATCGACTACCACGGGTTCGATCGGCCGGCCCATCACGCCGCCTTTCTTGTTCTGCTCGGCGATCAGCATCAGCATCACGTCCTTCAGCGGCGCCTCGCTGATCGCCATGGTGCCGGAGAGCGAATGCAGGATGCCGACCTTGATCGGGCCGGTGCCCGGCGCGGGCGCTGCCTTGGCGGCGGGGATCAGGTCCGGCACCGCGGGCAGGCCGGCTGCGGTGGCGGCCAGTCCGGCGCCGAGCAGGCCGAGTTGGCGGCGGCCGAAGGTGAAGCCATCGGATGACATGCGGAACTCCCGGTCTCCCTGTTGGCACGCCGGAGGGCAAGGGCGGCCGCCTCTCCGACGGGCAAGCGCGGGACCCCGCGCCTGGAAACGGTGGAAGCAAAGAGCATGCCAGGAACGAAAACGAGCAAAAATCAACCTGGATCGGCGAAATTACGCGGAACCTGCGCCCTGGAAGGTCAATTGCACAATAGACGTGCATCCGGCTCCGGGCGCCCTCAAAGCCCCATCAGACATCACCGCCGGCTATCCAAGCGGGGCCTTTGAACGGCCGGAAGGGTGGCATACGGGCCGGCTCGACGCTCGCCGCGCCGCGGTCCATCCTCGGCCGCGCCCGATCCACCCGGCCGTCGCCGCAGCGGCGCCCGTCCCAGGAGCCCGCAGCCATGCAGTTCGGCATCCACCTCCCGCACATCGGCCGCAAGGCCGGACCCGCGAGCATCCGCGCCGCCGCCCAGCAGGCCGAGGCGCTCGGCTTCGACGATGTCTGGGCGAGCGAGCACATCATCGTGCCGGCGGGCGCTCCCTACCCGCCGTCGCCGCTGTTCTACGAACCGGTCCTCACGCTCACCTGGGCGGCCGCCTGCACGCGGCGCGTGCGCCTCGGCACATCGGTGCTGGTGCTGCCGATGCGCCACCCGCTGCCGCTCGCGAAGGAACTTGCGACGCTGCAGAACCTCTCGGAGGGCCGGCTGATCCTGGGCGCCGGCGTCGGCTGGATGGCGGCGGAATTCGCCGCCCTCGGCGTGCCCTTCCACGAACGCGGGCGGCGGATGGACGAGGGCTTGGCGCTGATGCGCGCGGTCTGGACCGAGGACCCCGTGAGCTTCCCCACGCGGCACATCGCCGCCGAGGTGCAGAACATGCGGATGCAGCCGCTCCCCTGCGCGCCGATCCCGGTCTGGATCGGTGGCGGGTCGGATGCGGCGATCGCGCGTGCCGCCCGCCACGACGGCTGGCACGGCAGCCGCGTCACGCCCGAACAGGCCGCCCCGCTGGTGGCACGGCTGCGCGCGCTGCGGCCCGAGCCGGGCTTCACAATCTCGCTTCGCACCCGCTGGAACGCGGGCGATCCGAGCGAAGCCGCCGCTCGTTTCGCGGCCTACGCGGAGGCCGGCGTGCAGCACCTGCTGGTGGAGCCGGAGGAGCGGGAGGCCGAGTCCTGGATGCGCGCGGTGGAAGCGGTGGCCCGCGCCCGCCCCGCGTGATCGGCCGCTATGGCCCGTATCCTGGTCATCAATCCGAACAGCTCGGAGGCCTGCGGCGCCGGCATCTCCGCCGCGCTCGCGCCGTTGCGCTTTCCGGGCGGCCCCGCGCTCGATGTGGTCTCGCTCGCGGACGGACCGCCGGCGATTTATTCCTGGGCCGACTGGCATGCCGCGGTGACGCCGCTCCTGCGGCGGATCGCGGTGGATGCGGCGGATGCCTACGTGATCGCCTGTGCCTCCGATCCGGGGATCGAG
>JAJZVS010000283.1 GCA_021845555.1 Pseudomonadota bacterium | reverse complement strand
CCGAGTTCCAGCATGTCGCCCAGCACCGCGATCCGCCGGCCCGGTTGCAGCGCCAGCACCGCGAGCGCCGCGCGCATCGAGGCGGTGTTGGCGTTGTAGCTTTCGTCGAGCAGCAGCGCCGCGCCGCCGGGCAGCGCGATCGGCCGGCGCGCGCCGCGCCCGGCCACCGGGGCGAACCCCTCCAGCGCCGCGGCAGCGCGCGCAGGCGGCACGCCGAGCGCGGCGGCGGCGGCGAGCGCGGCCAGCGCGTTCAGCGCCATGTGCCGCCCCGGCGCGGCGAGGCGCAGGCGGATGGTTTCGCCCAGCACCGTCGCGTGCAGGGCGATGCCGTCCGCCTCCCCGGTCGCGCCCAGCAGGCGCGCATCCGCCGCGGCCTCGGTGCCGAAGGTCAGCACGCGGAGGGCGGGCGCGGGCAGGGCGGCCAGCAGCCGCCCCAGCAAGGGCGAATCGGCCGGCAGCACCGCGGCGCCGCCCGGTTCCAGCCCGCGCAGGATCGCCGCCTTCTCGTCGGCGATCGCCTCCAGCGAGCCGAGATTGCCGATATGCGCCGCCGCGATCGCGGTGATCACCGCGACCTGCGGCCGGGCCAGGCGGGCCAGCGGTTCGATCTCCCCGGCGTGGTTCATGCCGAGCTCGGCGACGCAGAACGCGGCGTCCGCCGGCAGCCGCGCCAATGTCAGCGGCACGCCCCAATGGTTGTTGTAGGACGCCACCGCCGCGTGAGTGGGACCCCGCGCGGCCAGGATGGCGCGCAGCATCTCCTTGGTGGTGGTCTTGCCGACGCTGCCGGTGATCGCCGCCACGCGCCCGCCGAACCGCGCCCGCCCGGCGGCGCCGAGGCGCGTCAGGCCAGCCAGAGTGTCGTCCACGACCAGCAGGGGAACGCCGCCCTCAGCCGCCGCGCCGGCCCCCCATTCACCTCTCCCGCTTGCGGGAGAGGTCGGCGCGCCGTGCGCGCCGGGTGAGGGGCGAACCCAACCCTGCGCCACCATCGCCCCCGCGGCCCCGCGCGCCAGCGCGTCCGCCACATGGGCGTGGCCGTCCCCGTTCTCGCCCACCAGCGCCACGAACAGCTCGCCCGGCGCCACGGTGCGGCTGTCGATCGACACGCCATCGGCGTCGAACGGCACGGTGAACCGCCCGCCGGTCGCGGCCTCCAGTTCGGCGGCGGTCCAGAGCGGTCTCATCCGACCCCCGCCAGCGCGCGGATCACCGCGGCATCGTCGAACGGGAGCACCGCCGCACCGACGATCTGCCCTGCCTCGTGCCCCTTGCCCGCCACCACCAGCACGTCGCCCGGCCCGAGCGCGGCGAGCCCGGCGGCGATCGCCGCCGCGCGCGGGCCGATTTCGATCGCGCCGGGGCAGCCGGCCAGGATGGCGGCGCGGATCGCCGCCGGGTCCTCGGAGCGCGGATTGTCGTCGGTGACGATCGCCAGATCCGCGCCCGTCGCCGCCGCGGCGCCCATCAGCGGGCGCTTGCCGCGGTCGCGGTCGCCGCCGGCGCCGAACACCACGATCAGCCGCCCGCTGGTGTGCGGGCGCAGCGCGGCCAGCGCGCGGGCGAGCGCGTCCGGCGTATGCGCGTAATCGACATAGGCGGCGGCCCCGTTGGCCAGCCGCGCGGCCAGTTCCAGCCGCCCGCGCACGCCCGCGAGCGCGGGCAGCCGGTCGAGCGCGGCACGCTCCCCCAATGCCTCGGCCAGCACGGCGGCGAGCAGCGCGTTCTCCGCCTGGAACCCGCCGGGCAGCGGCAGCGGGATCTCGCGCCGCCGGCCGCCGGCTTCGATCGTCAGATCCTGCCCGTCCGCGCGCGGACGCGCCGCGATCAGCCGCAGCGCGGTCCCGCCGGTGCCCACCGTCCGCAGATCGAGCTTCCGGCGCGCGGCGATCGCGCGCAGCGCCTCCAGCGTGGCGGGATCCATGTCCGCGTTCGCCACCGCCGGCGCGCCGACGGGCAGCAGCGTGTCGAACAGGCGCAGCTTGGCAGCGCGGTAGGCGGCCTCGGTGCCGTGGTAATCCAGATGGTCGCGCGTCAGGTTGGTGAACCCCGCGCCGGCCAGCCGCACGCCGTCCAGCCGGAACTGCGCGAGGCCGTGCGAGGAGGCCTCCATCGCCGCATGGCCGATGCCGGCCCGGGCCAGGTCGGCCAGGGTCTCCGCCAGCGCCACCGGATCGGGCGTGGTCAGCGACGAAGCGCCAGTCCTCTCCCCCTCCCCTTGCGGGAGGGGGGTGGGGGGAGGGGGCGTCTGGCCGGGGGGTTGGGACGCGGCCGGCGCAGAGGTGCGCAGCCCCAGCGTGCCGAGGCTGGCGGCGGGCTGGCCGCCGGCGGTCCAGATCTGGCGCAGGAACTCGACCGTGCTGGTCTTGCCGTTGGTGCCGGTGACGGCGGCGATCACCGCCGGTTGCGGCCCGGCGAGGCGGGCGGCGAGCAGGGCCAGGCGCCGGCGCGGCTCGGGGTCTTCGATCAGCGGGCGGGGCGGCACGCCCGGCGGCCAGGCGGTGCCCGGGGGCGCGAGCACGGCGACGGCGCCGCGCGCCACCGCCTCGGCGATGAAGGCGCGGCCGTCGGCGCGCGCGCCGGGGAGGGCCGCGAACAGGAACCCCGGCCGCACCGCGCGGCTGTCGGCGGTCACGCCGGCCAGGGCGAGACCCGCCCACGCGGCATCCGCCGATTCCGGAGCGGCCCATTCCGAAGCAGGGACCACCGATCGGAGGTCAGCGCCGGGCAACGGAGACCTCCGGCGTGGGACGTGCCGCGCGGGACCAGACCGGGAGCGGGCGCGTCGGGCGCGGCGCGGTCGCGCGGATCGCGGCGGGCCGGACCGGCCCGGGGTGACGCGCCAAGGGGTGGGAAGCCAGTGGGCGGGAAGCCGGCGGCCGGTGTGCCGGGGTCGGCAGCGTGGGCGTCTCGGCCAGGGGCGTCTGGGCCAGCACCGGGGCGCCGGGCGGGGGCACCGGCGCGCGGGGGATGTAGATCGCCTGCTGCAATTCCGGCAGGTCCTGCGGCGAGGCCGGCAGGATGCCCAGCATCGGCCCGATGCGCGCGATCACCTGCTTGATCACCGGCCCCGCCGTCCAGCCGCCGGTGGAGAAGCCGTAGGTGCTCTTGTTGCCCACCGGGCTGTCGAGCATCGCGTACAGGATGTAGCGCGGGTGGGTCATCGGGAAAGCGGCGAGCATCGAGCTCAGGTTCGTGTGCAACCGGTAGTCGCCGTGGGAAACCTTCTGCGAAGTGCCGGTCTTTGCCCCCATCAGGTAGCCCGGCACCCGCGCCGGCGCGCCGGTGCCCTTGGTCACCACGATGCGCATCAGCTTGCGCATGAGGTCGGACGTCGCCGGCGTGACGATGCGGTACCCCGGCGCCGCCTGCCCGTGCGGCAGGGCGAGCAGCGTCGGCGGGTGGTGGATGCCGCCGTCGATCAGCGCCGCGGTGCCGGCGATCAGCTGGATCGGCGTCACGGCGATGCCGTTGCCGAACGAAACCGTCATCGTCGTGGCCTTCTGCCACATCCGCGCCGGCTGCACGAGCGGCGGCGCCGATTCCGGCAGCTGGATCGGCGCTTTCACGAAGAACCCGTTCGCCTTCAGGAAGGCGCGCTGGCGGTCCGCGCCCACCAGCAGGGCGATGTGCGAGGCGCCGATGTTGGACGACTGGGCGATGATTTCCGGCAGCGCGTAGTCGTAATGCGCCGGCTCGAAATCGGTGATGGTGAAGCGGCCGATGTGGATCGGGTGCACCGTGTCGAACTTGTCCCACACATGGATCACGTCGTCGTTCAGCGCCATGCCCGCTGTTTGCAACTTGAACGTGCTGCCGGGCTCGTAGGCGCCGGAGGCGCAGCGGTTGAACCGCGCGTCGGCCGAGGCATGGCCGAGGTCGCCGGCGTCATAGTCCGGCAAGCTGACCATGGCCAGCACCTCGCCGGTCTGCACGTTCATCACGATCCCGCAGGCGCCCTTGGCATGGAACTCGTCCATCGCCGCGGCGAGTTCCTCGCGCATCACCGCCTGCACGCGCACGTCGATCGACAGCCGCAGCGGCTGGGGGTCGCTCATCAGGCGGTGATTGAAGAACTTCTCGACCCCGGCGACGCCCTGCTCGTCCACATCCACCCCGCCGAGCACCTGCGCGGCGAGGCGGCCCATCGGGTAGTGCCGCTCCTCGGTCGGCAGGAAATCGATCCCCGGGATGCCGAGGTTGTTGATCGCGATTTCCTGTTCCGGCGTGATCGCGCGGTCGAGGAACACGAACTGCATGTGGCTTTCCGACAGCCGGCGGATCGCGAGCGCGGTGTCGAGGTCGGGCAGCACGGCCTTGAGTTTCGCCGCCGCCGCCGCCGGATCGACGATCTGGCGCGGATCGGCGAACAGCGCCGCGGAGGGCAGGGAGACCGCCAGGATCCGCCCGTGGCGGTCGGTGATCATCGCCCGGCGGGCAAGTGCCGCGGCGTCCACGTCCTTCGGATGGGCGAGCAGCGTGGCCACCTGATGCCGCGCCGGCGGCGGCTTCAGCGGCGCGATCACGGTGGCGAGGGCAAGCTTGAACAGCAGCGCCGCGAACAGCGCGACGAACCCGCCGGCGGTGAACACGAGACGCGTGCGGGTGCGCTCCAGCGCCGCGCGGCGGGAGAGATCGGGCGCGGTGACGCGCACATGCTCCATGCGCACCACCGCATCAGCGCGCGTGGCCCCGGCGCGGGTGCGCGGGGTGGAGCGGGGCGGCAGGTTCAGCGGCAGCGAGTCGGGCGACGGCGCCTCGGCGGGTCCCGGCGGCGGCGCGTCGTCTTCCGGCGGCAGCCCGTTTCCGGAGCGCCCTGTCATGACGCCCGCCTCATGGGCGTGCGCTCAGCCACCGCTGCTGCCCATGACGGGCATCGGCGCCGGGGGCGGCGGCGCGGCGGCGCTGCCCTGCGCCATGCCGAGCAGCGATCCGGCCGGCACGGGTGTCGGCGCCCGGTAGGCCGCGCCGTAAACCGATGGATGATAGGCGGGCGAACGGTAGGCGGGCGGATGG
>JAJZVS010000005.1 GCA_021845555.1 Pseudomonadota bacterium | reverse complement strand
AGATATTCGATGCCTTTCGAGTGCGGCAGATTCAAGGCGATGGTTCAGTTCCCGCGCTGGATAAAATTGAGCTGCGCCAAAGACTGAAGGCCATGGAGTATGAGCTCAACCGACATCTCGCGGGGCGCTACGGGGTGAGTGAACAAGATAAGGTGGGTTATGACAAGTGGCTTCGTACGCACGAGCCATTTCACTGGTTTGTCGAATTCCATGGCATCATGCAACGTGGCGGATTCGATGTTGTGATAGGGAATCCGCCCTACGTTTCAAGGACCAAGATAAGCGACTACAGTACGCGGGACTATGAGACGGAATCCTGCCCTGATATCTATGCACTATGTATCGAACGCAGTATGGCTGTTTTGGCGCAATACGGTCGAATCGGTCTTATCATCCCAATATCATTCCAGTTCAGCGAGGAATACAACCTTGCCCGCGAAATTGTAAGGCGTGGGTCGGAGATGATCTGGGTTTCGGCCTATTCACGAAACCCGGCTGCGCTTTTCAATGCAGGCCTGGGAGTTCGAAACACGATACTGCTCGGGGCGCGTAGGGACCGGGGGGCGGGTAAGATCATGAGCAGCCGACTGTACCGCTGGGTGGAAGAAACTAGACCGATTTTGTTTGAAGGCATTGCCTACCTTGAACTTTCTAGAGAACTACAAGCGTTTGGTTGGCCGCGGCTCGATAATTCGGGGATTGCCTCTCTCTTTGAAACTCTCGTCGGGTCTGGCGGCAGGCTTGCGAACGTCGGGTCCGTCACTCAGCACAGGCTACGTTTCAAGACGACAGCGCTGTACTATTTAAGCGTATTTATAACAGACCCACCTAGTCATGATCAGGCGGGCAGGCCGATTGCACAGACAAAGATTGGTCAGATCGGGTTCGGTAGTGGCCCCGAATGCATGGCGGCTCTCGCGGTGGCCGTCGGCAAGATCGCCCTGCTCTGGTGGTCATCAACCGGCGACGACTTTGATGTCACGGCGAAAGGCCTAGGCGGTTTGCCATTGTCCCTGTCCGCGCTGCCACCAGTTTCTCTCAAAAAGCTCGGTCAGATAGGGGCGCGACTAAATCGAGAGATGGAACGCCATGTTATCTATACGAACTATGCCGGAAAGAAGATGGGAAACTATGACATCAAGTATGTTCGCCATTTGACCGACGACGCGGATAGGACCATATTGTGCGCTCTCGGTGCGACGGAGATTTGGGAGGATATCGAGCTCGCCTATGCGCGCTTCATGAAAATGACGCGTGAGCGTCATGGAACGACCCGAGGCGACTTGAGCGACCGTGACAAAGACCAGGGTGTGTGAAGGGAAACCTATAAGGTGTGCATTCCCACGACGCCGCGTGTTTGACGGCGCTCGCTGCCGCTCATCAAGTGTTGGGAAGGGTGAGCCGGCCACCCTTCGTCACCCTAAGCGCGATAGCTCCGCCCCGCCGGCCCAGAGGATGAACCCACGATGTCCCCGAGGGATCAGTCGAAAGTCGGGCAGCCGAACCTCATCGGTCCGGCGGACTACCCCTCCCACCTGGCCCGGCGTCTCGGGACGGAAGCGCCCGACTCCATCTCGATCATCGGATCCGTCCGGCCCCTCCACGGCGCATTGACCGCCTTCCTTTGTTCCAAGGAAGCGCCCGGCGCGACCATCCTGAAGGCGTTCGATCAGGCTGCGGCCTGGCGGGACTCCGGCCGGTGCGTGATCAGCGGCTTCCATTCGGCGCTGGAGAAGGAGTGTCTGGCCATTCTGCTGCGCGGCCACCAGCCGGTCGTGCTATGCCCCGCCCGTACGATTGGTGTCATGCGGCTCCCGCCCGAGCAACGGCAGGCGATCGAGGATGGGCGGCTCACCGTCATTTCCCCGTTCAGGCCGCTGGAACGGCGCGCGAGCGCCGAGCTCGGCCACCGACGGAACCGCTTCATCGCCGCCCTGGCGGACGAAATCGTCTTCGGCTTCGTTGCCCCCGGCGGCAGCCTCGCCCGGCTGCGGGACGAAATACAGGGGTGGGGAACCGCGGTGCGTGAGCTTCACGTGGCTTGAGACGCCGGCCGAGGCGTGGACCACTGCATCGGCGGTTTGCAGCCCCGGGGCCGCTCGCCAGCTCCTCGGCCGCGCGCGGCTTAGGATTGGAGCGTTCGGATGCACGCGGCGAAGGCGGCACGCGCTGCTGGACGGCTTGGCTACGCGCCCGCGGATGTTCCGCTCCGCCTGGTAAAGAGCGCTGCGGCGCGCGGCGGGACCACGTGACCAGATCAGGTCCGGACAGGACCAAAACCGACCCGGTGGACACCAGGTGGACACCAGGGCGCCCAAGTGAAGGAGTGAACCTGTCGCTACTTGAAGCTACCAGATTGACTTCCCTCAGGAAATCTGGAGCGGGCGAAGGGATTCGAACCCTCGACCCCAACCTTGGCAAGGTTGCGAGAAGCTGCGCGAGCCATCTTAGCCGCGCCATCATCCATCACCTTCAGACCCGACCAACAATCCAGATCGTCGGAGGCCCACCGACTCGGCGCTTGCCGCCGGTGATTCCTAGGTGATTCCTAGCTTCGTAGCGCCCCTTCCGGGAATTCCACCAAGCCATTGATTTGATTGGTGGGCGCAGTAGGACTCGAACCTACGGCCCGCTGATTAAGAGTCAGCTGCTCTACCAACTGAGCTATGCGCCCGCCCCGACCGCCGGGGCGACACTGTCGCCCCCGCCAACCGGCCGCGCCCTATACCAAGCCCCGCACGCGGAGGAAACCCCCTTCCCCCGGCTCACCCCTCGAACGGGTCGCGCACCAGGATCGTGTCGTCCCGCTCGGGCGAGGTGGACAGCAGCGTCACCGGCGCCTCGGTCAGTTCCTCGATCCGGCGCACGTATTTCACCGCCTGCGCCGGCAGCTCGGCCCAGGAGCGCGCCCCCTGGGTCGAACCGGACCAGCCCTCCATCACCTCGTATTCCGGCACCGCCGCCGCCTGCGCCCCCGGCGCGGCCGGCAGGCGGCGGAACAACTCCCCGCCGATCCGGTAGCCGGTGCAGATCCGCAGCTCCGGCAGCCCGTCCAGCACGTCGAGCTTGGTCAGCGCGATTCCCTGGATCCCGCCCACCTTCACCGCCTGGCGCACCAGCACCGCGTCGAACCAGCCGCAGCGCCGCCGCCGCCCGGTCACGGTGCCGAACTCGTGCCCGCGATCGCCCAGCAACTGGCCGGTGGCGTCGGTGAGTTCGGTCGGGAACGGCCCCGCGCCCACCCGCGTCGAATAGGCCTTGGCGATCCCCAGCACGAACCCGACCGCCGCCGGCCCCAGGCCGGAGCCGGCCGCCGCGGTCGCCGCCACCGTGTTGGAACTGGTCACGAACGGATAAGTGCCGTGATCCACGTCCAGCATCACCGCCTGCGCGCCCTCGAACAGGATGCGGGTGCCGTCGCGGCGGGCCTGATCCAGCCGTTCCCACACCGGCTCGGCGAACGGCAGCACCTTTGGCGCCAGCGCCATCAGCGCGTCGAACAGCGCCTGCTTCTCGAACACCGGCGCCCCGAGGCCGGCCAGCAGGGTATTGTGGTGCAGCAGCAGCTCGTCCAGCTTGGCGACCACCGTTTCGGGCTCGGCCAGGTCGGCCAGCCGGATCGCACGCCGCGCCACCTTGTCCTCGTAGGCCGGGCCGATGCCGCGCCCGGTGGTGCCGATCTGCCGCGCCCCGCGCGCCGCCTCCCGCGCGCGGTCGATCGCGCCGTGCAGGGGCAGGATCAGCGTCACGTTCTCGGCGATACGCAGGTTTTCGGGCGTGACGCGCAGCCCCTGCGCTTCCACCCGCGCGATCTCGGCCAGCAGCGCCTCGGGATCGACCACCACACCATTGCCGATGATGCCGAGCTTGCCGCGCACCAGGCCCGAGGGCAGCAGCGACAGCTTGTAGGTCTGGTTGCCCACCACCAGCGTATGGCCGGCGTTATGCCCGCCCTGGAATCGCACCACGATCTCGGCGCGGCTGGCGAGCCAGTCCACGACTTTGCCTTTGCCCTCGTCGCCCCATTGGGCGCCGATGACGGCGACGTTGGCCATTGCGGTCTCCGCTGATCAATCCTGGGGAGGGAGCGGCACGGCCTCGCCGTGTCGCAGCAGATGCGTGCAGCCGAGCCGGCGGGCTTCGTCCGCGCTGCCGGCCGCCGGGTCCAGCCCGGCGACCGTCGCATAGCCCAGCCGGCGGAAGCGCGCCGCCACGTCCGCGTCCGCGCCGAGCGGGACGAACAGCCGCGGGCGCGGCGCGCGGGCGGGCGCGGCGCGCAGCACCGCATCCGGGTAGAGCGTGAGGCCGGTCGCCGGTTCGTCGCCGCACAGATAGCGCCCGCCGCGGCCGAGCTCCTCATGCCGCCCCGGCGCATAGACCGTGACCGACACGCCGGTGTGGTAGCGGAAGCCGCGAAACTCCACCGGGTCGATCGTCAGGCGCAGCGTGGGCGCGCGGGCGCGGATCGCGGCGACGGTGGCGGCCAGCCGGTCGGCGAGGTCCCGCGCCGGGCCAGGCAGCGGGGCGGCGGCCAGCGCCGCCAGGGCGCGGTCCGCGGGACCCGCGGCGAGCAGCAGCTCGGTCAGCATCGGCGCCAGCGCGCCGCCGTGCCGCGCGACCGCGGCCGTGTCCTTGCGATCGAGCGCGCGGGCCAGGCCCGCCCGCGCCGCTCCCTCGATCCCCGCGTGGTCGAGCAGCGCCGGGGTCAGCGTGGGCAGCGTCAGGTCGAAGCTCATGCGCGCCAGCCCGGCGGCGGCGAGCGCCTCGGCACCGACCAGCACGATCTCGGCATCCGAGGCCGGGGCGTCGCTGCCGATCAGCTCGATCCCGGCCTGCGGCACCTGGCGGTCGGGCGCGATCTGGCTGCCGCGCACCCGCAGGCACTGGCCGGCGTAGGACAGGCGCAGCGGGCGCGGCACGTGGCCGAGGCGCGTGGTGGCGATGCGCACCACCTGCGGCGTGGTGTCGGCGCGCAGCCCCATCATGCGCTGGCTGTCCGGGTCCATCAGCCGGAACGTCTGGTCGGCCACCGCCGCGCCCGAGCCGGCGAGCAGGCTGTCCTCGAACTCCAGCAGCGGCGGGCGGATGCGGTCGTAGCCGTGCGCGGCGAACACCTCCATCAGCGCCTCGACCGCGGCGGCCTCGGTCGCGGCGTCGGGCGGCAGGAGGTCGCGCAGGCCGGCGGGGAGCAGCGCGGGATTGGGCGGGGGATCGTCGGTCATGGCCCGGCTCAGGTAGCAGGGAAGGGGTGCCAGCGGAACAGGGCGCGCGCCGCCCCGGCGCGGGTCGCTTCGCGCCAGCCGCGGGCGGCGGGGGAGGCGTTGGCGGCCGGCCAGTAGAATGACGAATATTCTTCCCGAATTCGGCCAAAATAAAGTGCGTCGTCCTTTTTCTTGCCCGGTTCTTGCAGGTGCGGTGGAAAGTACTTCTCTCTGTGGCAGGAAGCAGCGACAGCGAGGATGCGCCCATGGACTGGAAGGACAACGGGGTGAAGGTCATCCCCGGCGACCGGCTCGACACCAACACGGCGCAGACGCCGGGCATGAACCGGGCGGCGGCGATCACCTATGCCCGCGTCGGGGCGCAGAAGATCTGGGCCGGCACGGTGCATATCCACCCCGGCGCCAAGACCGGCGCGCATCACCACGGCGCGCTGGAAAGCGTGATCTACGTGCTGCGCGGCCGTGCCCGCATGCGCTGGGGCGAGCAGCTGGAATACGTGGCCGAGGCCGGCCCGGGCGATTTCATCTACGTCCCCCCCTATGTGCCGCACCAGGAGATCAACGCCAGCGGCGAGGAAACCCTCGAATGCGTGCTGGTGCGCAGCGACAACGAGGCGGTGGTGGTGAACCTCGACATCGCCGCGGTGGAGCAGCCGGAAGCGGTCGCCTGGGTGGACCCGATCCACAAGGCGCCGGCGGCCTGACCCGCGATCCCGGCGGGGCATTGACCGGTCCGGCGCGGCTTCGCATGGTGCGGCGCCATTCGCTCCGGAACGCCGCCATGCACGCTCGCCCGACCCGCCGCGCCGTCCTGCTGCTGCCGCTGCTGCTGGCCGCCTGCGCGGGGGGGGAACCCGCGCCCGCGCAAAGCTTCCGTCCGCTCGATTTCAGCTACCTGCCGCAACTGCGGCTCAACGTCGCGCGGGTCGAGGTGGTGCAGCGGTTCGTTCCCTCCGAGGTGCCGCCCTCGGTGTTGCAGTTCGACCCGGTTTCCCCCGCCGGGGCGCTGCGGCGGATGGGGCGGGAGCGGCTGAAGGCATTCGGTTCCGCCGGGCGGGCGGTGTTCTCGGTCAACAACGCCTCGCTGGTCCAGCAAGGCGACGTCATCACCGGCACCTTCTCGGTCGGGCTGGAGATCTACACGTCCAACAACACGCGCGCCGGCTTCGCCGAGGCCACCGTCTCGCGCCAGCGCGTCGGGCCGGTACATGACATGGCCGCCGATCTGTATGCGCTCACGCGGCAGATGATGAACCAGATGAACGTCGAGCTCGAGTACCAGATCCGCCGTTCGTTGCACGACTGGCTGGTGGCGCCGGGCGCCTCCGCCGCGCCGGTGCAGGCCGAGCCGCTCGGCATGCCCGGCGCGCCGCAACCGCTCGCGCCGCAATCGTTGGCGCCGCAACCTTTGGCGCCGCAACAGGTGCCGCCGGCCCCGCTCGGCGCACCGTCGGCCCTGCCCGCGCCGGTGCCCTACAAATAGGCCCTTTTCAGCCGATCGCGCTGGCCGAGCGGGCGAGCGCGCGCAGCACGAATTTCTGGATCTTCCCGGTCGAGGTCTTCGGCAGTTCGCGGAACACGAAGCTGCGCGGCACCTTGAACCCCGCCAGGTGCTGGCGGCAAAAGGCGCGCAACTCGTCGGCGCTGACGCTGGCGCCCGGCTTGAGTTCGACGAAGGCGCAGGGCGTCTCCCCCCATTTCTCGTCCGGCCGCGCCACCACCGCGGCCGACAGCACCGCCGGATGGCGATACAGCGCCTCCTCCACTTCCAGCGAGGAGATGTTCTCGCCGCCCGAGATGATGATGTCCTTGGAACGGTCGCGGATCTTCACGTAGCCGTCGGGCTGCGCCACCGCCAGATCGCCGGTATGGAACCAGCCGCCGGCGAACGCCGCCGCGGTCGCGGCCGGGTTGCTCAGATAGCCCTTCATCGTGATGTTGCCGCGGAACATGATCTCGCCCATCGTTTCGCCATCCGCCGGCACCTCGTCCAGCGTGGCGGAATCGCGCACCGTCATCGCTTCCTGCATCGGCACCCGCACGCCCTGCCGGCCGTTGCGTTCCGCCCGCGCATCCAGCGGCAGCGCCGTCCATTCCGGCTGCTTGGCGCAGACCGAAGCGGGGCCGTAGGTTTCGGTCAGGCCATAGACATGCGTCAGGTCGATGCCGGCCTGCTCGGCGCCCTCGATGATCGCCGCCGGCGGGGCGGCGCCCGCGACCTGGCCGGCGATGCGATGGCCGATGCCGGCACGCAGTTCGGCCGGCGCGTTGATCGCGCTGGCATAGACGATCGGCGCGCCGCACATATGCGTGACGCCATGCGCGCGGACGGCTTCCCAGATCGCGCCGCCTTCGACCTTGCGCAGGCAGATGTTGGTGCCGGCGCGCTCGGCGACCGACCACGGGAAGCACCAGCCGTTGCAATGAAACATCGGCAGCGTCCAGAGATAGACCGGATGCTGCGGCATGTTCCAGTTCACGATGTTGCTGACCGCGTTCAGATAGGCGCCGCGGTAGTGATACACGACCCCTTTCGGGTCGCCGGTGGTGCCGGAGGTGTAATTCAGCGCGATCGCGTCCCATTCGTCGGGCGGGTTCTCCCAGGCAAAGCCGGCATCGCCGGTTTGCAGGAACGCCTCGTAGTCCATCTCCCCGAGCCGCGTGCCGCCCTGGGCCAGCGGATCGTCGATGTCGATCACCAGCGGGCGCTCCGCGAGCAGCGCCAGCGCCTGCGCGACGACCGGGGAAAGCTCGCGGTCGGTGATCAGCGCGCGCGCCCCGCCGTGACGCAGCATGAAGGCGATCGTCTCGGGGTCGAGCCGCGTGTTCAGCGTGTTGAGCACGGCGCCGAGCATCGGCACGCCGAAATGCGCCTCGTAGATTGCCGGCACGTTGGGCGCCATGACGGCCACCGTATCGCCGCGCCCGATCCCGCGCCGGGCAAGCGCGGAGGCCAGCCGCCGGCAGCGCGCGTAGGTCTGCCGCCACGTGTAGCGCTCGGCCCCGTGCACGACCGAGAGGCGGTCGGGATAGAGCGCCGCGGCGCGTTCGAGGAACGTGACCGGGTTCAGCGGCGTATAGTTCGCCGGATTACGGTCGAGACCCGAGAGATAGGCGGGATTGGCCATGGACGTGCTCCCTTTGGCCCCCATCCTAGCCCAGATGCCGGCCGGGCGCCGCCCCCGCCGATCGGCGGCTCAGAAGATCTTGTTGATGAGGTCGCTCCCCAGGCCGAACCCGGCGCCCATCTCGATCGCGCGGCCGAAGCCGGAATTGAGGAAGCTGCCCAGCATCCCCCCGACGCCGCCCGCCTGCCCGCCGAACCCCGGCTGTTGGCCGTAGCCGGGCGGCGGGTAGCCCTGCTGCTGCGGGTAGCCCTGGGGCGGATAGCCCTGCTGCGGCGCCGGCGGGGCAGCCGCACCCCACGGGCTCGCCATCGGGCCGGGGGCCGGCGCCGTCAGCTGCTGGCTCTGGTTGGCGACGAACCCGTGCAGCGCCTGCAGGAGCGCGCCCACCTGGTTCTGCTCGGACTGCATCGCGAGCGCGACCTCGCGCAGGTCGAGCAGCCATTCGCGCGCGTCCTGGTTGCCGCCTTGCGCCGCGCCCTGCAGCTTGCCCGCCAGCGCGGTGAGCTGCTGGATGGTCTGCTGCGCTTGCGACTCAAGCTGCTGGTATTGCTGGTCGATGGTGGCGACGTCCATGGTCGGTCTCCTGGGATCGAGGGGCCGCGCCGATGTGGGGGCGGTGCGGGGGGAAACGCAAGCCCTCGCCGGCACAGACCTTGTCCTGACAAGGTGCCCACGGTGCGTTCCCCCTTGCCGTACTTCGGCGTCCGCATCCGAGGATCGCGGTCTGACCAAGCACGTCAGAAGCGGCGCCGGTCGATAGCCCGATCGCGGCCGCCGACCTGATCCAGGCTGGCGCATCGGCCCCGATTCGGGGCGTCCTTCCAGACGTTCGCCTACGGGATCAGGCGGCCGAAACGGTCGATGTGCAGATAGTCGGCCGGAACATCGAATGCTCCGGCCGGCGGCGGGCCGAAATGCACCGACCGCGCCTCAAGTGTCTCCGGCTGCGGCGTCACGCGCTGCGCTTGCAGAACGACCCCGGCGCTGGTGACGCAGGCGGACCCATGGAATGTGCCGCTGGTTACGTTCCAGTCCGTGCACGGAAGAGCGGCGATCGTCTTCTCCCCGGCGCGCGTGAAACGCATCGCCGCGTTCAGCAGGATGCCGGGGTTGGCAAGATGGTCGATGCCGCGCGTCAGATACGCCTTCCGGTCCGGCACCAGGGTGATGACCTCGCCCCGGGTGCGATCGAAGATCACCGAACCGCTCGGATCCCGGGCCAGGAGCGAGGCGAAATCGTCGATTCGAACCCGCTGCGCATGATTCGCATACGTGATTCTGACCTTGCTGGGGTGATCCTGCGCCGTCGGGCTCGTTACGCTATAGACGACAACGACGTCGACGCTCGGGCGCAACGGCGGCGACTTGGCCTGGCTTGGCGCCGCCGCCGCCGCCGCCGACCCCATCAGGCCGATCAGCAGGGCCACCCCCCGGCCACGGAACGCGCGCAGACAGTGCGGCATCATCGGTTCCTTTCGCCATGGAGTTGTGATTGGTGCTAGCATGACGTTCGTCGCCTGTCATCCCGCCCGCGCGCGGAACCAAAACTGAGACGCCGCACGATGCGCCCAATCCAGACCTTCAGCGACCGACACCTGATGGCACAGCGTTCCCTGCATCGGCAGTCGGACGGCTATGGCCGGCACCGCCACCTTTACCTGGAGACACCGCTGCGGCAGCTGCACCGGGCGGTGGCCGGGCGCGTGGCCCCGCGTCGCCCGACCCTGCTCGATTACGGATGCGGCAAAGGCGAGTTCCTGAACGCCCTGCGCCAGCTCGACCTGTTCGCCGACCTGGCGGGCTACGATCCGGGCGTGCCGGGTTTCGCCACGCGGCCCGACCGGCAGTACGATATCGTTTTGTGCCTGGACGTCCTCGACACCGTCGAACCGCGCTACCTGGATGCGGTGATCGAGGATGTCACCCGCTGCACCGCCGACACCGCGCTGTTCGACTGTCTGACGCGCCCGAAACCCGGCGGACGGCTGACCCCACACCCGCCATTCTATTGGACGCACCTCATTCGCAGCCACATGGCGGTGATCGGGAGCGAGGTCGTCTTCCCCGGGATGGTCGGGTTCGAGCGCGTCCTGATCACCGCCCTGCCCCCGCCACCTGCGGCAATCGCGCCGGTTCAGGACGGCAGCAGGCCGCGCAGTTCGCCAAGCCAGGGATCGTAATTCCGCCATCGCTCGATCGCGCCGGTATGGATCTTCTGGCGCGCCTGCCACATGCTGGCGGTGCGGATGACCCGCGAATTGTCCTCGGGCCGCAGGCAGGCCGGGTCCCACGGCAGACCGATGAAGTCGATCAAGCGGCGCGCCGCCGCCTCCGGCTCGGCCACCAGGGTCTCGTAGTCCACTTCAAGAAACCGGTCGGCGGGCAGCACCGCGCGCCAATGCGCCATCAGCCGCTCGTACTGGCGGTAATAGAATACCAGATCGCCGCGCGCATAGGTCCATTCATGGCGGATGGCGAACCGGGTCTGGTAGATCGACAGGCAGGTATCGACCGGGTCGCGCCGGCAATGGATCAGCCGGCCCCCGGGCAGCGCGAGATGGATCAGGCCGGCATTGAGGAAATTGAACGGCATCTTGTCGGTGACCCGCAGCGCCGGCGGGGCGATGGCGCGCAGCAGGGCCAGGTAGGCCCGCGCGGCCGCGCGCAGCGCCGCCGGATCGGCCGGATCGAGCCCGGCCGCGCGTTCGCTCCAGAACGCCAGTTCGCCGCCGGCGCCGACCTGGGCATGGCTGGACAGAATCTGCTCCACCAGGGTGGTGCCGCTGCGCGGGAGGCCGAGGATCAGCGCCGGCAGGTCAGACCGATCGGAATTCGGAACAGGGCCGGCGGCGAACCGCTCCGGGCCGAACAGGTCGATGATCCGATCGATGCTGGCGGCGAACGCGGCGCGGTCGAAGCCGACGCCGAATTTCTCCAGCTGGTTCCCGATATCGAAATGTCCGATCGCGGCGGCGTATTCGCCCAGATCGTCGTGGCCCTTGCCGGCCGCGAAATGCAGCACAGCCCGTTCCGCATCGGTCAGGTCAGGCCCGCGCAAGCGGGCATCGATGCGCTCCAGCAGGGGCCGGTCCGCCGCGGTGATCCGGCGCGATCGCATGAGGTCGAGCCAGGCGGCCACCTGGGTCGGGTCCTCGGCGAGCGCACGTTCCAGGCAGCGCCCAGCTTCGGCGAATCGGCCGGACTCGGCGAGGCATCCGCCGAGCAGCCGCCAGGCCTCCCCGCTCGCCGGCGCGGCGGCGACGATGCGCCGCAAGACCGCCTCGGCCTCATGCGTGCGCCCTTCCTCGAGCAGCAGCTTGGCGCGCGCGAAGCGGCCGGCGCTGCTGTCGGGGGCGGCCGCGCTCAGCCGGCGGAACCATTCGAGCGCCTCCGCCCGCCGCCCCTGGGCGTGCAGCAGATTGCCGAGCCGGCCCTGCGCCTCGGCGAAGTCCGGCGCCAGCGCGATCGCCCGTTCGTAGGCGGCGACAGCGGCCACCGGCCGGCGCTGGCGTTCGAACGCGCAGGCAAGATTGTAGTGCGCGACGGCGTAACCGGGATCGAGCGCGATGGCGCGCTCGAAGAAATCCACCGCGCGCGGGAAATCGTGCTGGGCCAGGAAGATCAGCCCGGCCTCGTTCTCCACCCGCGCATCGTTCGGGCAGAGCTCGGCCGCCTGCCGTAACGCCGCGACGGCGGGCGCATACCGCCCGGCGGCGCGGTGCACCGCGACCTGGCGCAGCGCCATGATCGCATCCGGGCCGCGGCGCGGCTGCGGCAGCGGCGCATCGTGTTCCAGCAGCAGGGCGAGCGGGCCGAGCCACTTCTCGTAGCGGCGCCAGCGCGCCACCGAGGTCGTATAAGGGGTCTGCCGCGCCTGCCACATGCTGGCGGTGCGCACGACGCGGGTGCTGTCCTCCGGACGCAGGCAGGCGTCGTCCCAGTCGAGGCCGCAGAAGGCGATCAGCCGCCGGGTGGTCGGCTCGCGGTCCGTCACCATCGTCTCGTAGTCCAGTTCCAGCAACCGGTCCGGCGGCAGGACGCGGCGCCAATGCGCCATCAGCCGCTCGTAGCAGCGGTAATAATAGACCAGATCCTCGCGGTCGTAGGCGAAGGCCAGCGGCGCCTGGAAATGGGTGAAATAGTTCGACAGGGCGATGTCCACCGGGTGGCGCCGGCAGTGGATGATCCGGGCGCGGGGGAAGGCAAGGTGGATCAGGCCGAGCCAGAGGAAATTGGCCGGCATCTTGTCGGTGACCCGCGCCGCGCCCGGAGCCAGCCCGTGCAGCAGGGCGAGGTAATCGCTGGCCATGCCGCCCACGAAGTCCGGCGCCAGCCCGGCCGCCCCCGCTTTGGCGAACGTCTCCGCCCGTTCGCGCCAGAACCCCAGTTCGCCGCCGGCGCCGACCCGCGGATGACGGGACAGGATCTGCTCGGTCAGGGTGGTCCCGGACCGCGGCATGCCGAGGATCAGGACCGGCGTATCGTCCTGCGACCCGAGGCCCGCATGTTCGGCGAAGAACTCCGCCGTGAACGTCGCGATGACGCGGTTGGTGGCCGCGCCGAGCTGGGCGCGATCGAACTGCATCCGCGCGCGCGCCAGCCGGTTGCCGGTTTCGAAGTGGCGCATCGCGGCACCGTAGTCCCCGAGGTCGTCAAGGGCCTTGCCGAGGCCGAAATGCAGCATGATACGCCAGGGATCGATCAGCCCCGGCAGGGTCAGCAGACCCTCCATCCGTTCGATCATCCAGCGGTCAGCCTCGGTGATCCGCTTGGATTGGACCAGATCGTAATAGGCGGGGGCCCGCACCGGCTCGGCCTCGATCGACGCTTCGAGCGTGGCGATTGCCTCAGGGAAGCGCCCTTGCTCGCGCAGCAGCGTGCCGAGGAACCGCTGCGCCTCCGCCGCCTGCGGGTCGCTGGCGATGGCGTCGCGCAGACAGGCTTCGGCCGCGGCGGGCTGTCCCTCCGCGATCAGCACTTTGGCGTGGCACATCCGGCCCAGGGTGGTTGCCGGGGCGGCTTGTGCGGCGCGCCGGAAATGCGTCGTCGCCTCGTTCTCGCGCCCGTGGGCGACCAACAGATTGCCGAGCTTTTCTCTCGCGTCGGGCGAGGCGGGGTTGAGCTCGGCGGCGCGGGAGAAGGCGGCGATGGCCTCCGCTGCGCGGCCAAGCTGTTCCAGGGCGCAGCCCATATTATAGTGATGCCGGTAATCGTCCGGGGCCCGGGCCAGCGCCCGTTGCAGCGGCGCCAGGGCTTCCCCCGGCTGGCCCATCCAGAGATGCACGAGTCCGAGTTCGGTCAGCAGGGCCGGATCGTCGGGCCGGGCGCGCAGGGCGGGACCGAGCAGGTCCAGTGCCGCCGGGAAGCGCCCGGCTTCCCGCATGCGTGCCAGTTCGGCGGATAGACCCGCGTCAATAGTATTTCTGTTGTTCAATACAACCTGGGATTGTTGTGCCCCGGCCGCCGCTCCGGATTCCGGGCTGCCGCCCGCCGGAACTGGCTGGCCCGGAGTCGAAGTCCGCTGATACGGCAAGGGGGTTTCGGGAGCATCCGGCATGGCGGGAGGATAGCATCGGGCGCAGCTAATGAAACAGTAACCGATGCGAGGAGTCTAGTTTTTTTTGCTTGACGGTTTGTTCACCGCTGCATTAACTTAGCATAAGAAACAGGCGGGATACCCGAATGGCTCGGGCAAGCCCTCTGAACACTAGAAAGGGGAAACCAATGAAGTCGAGTCTTTTGGCCGGCGTTGCGTTGGCGGGGCTGGTCGGCGTCGGGCCCGCGATGGCGGGCAACATCGTCCTGACGGGCCACGATAACGACTTCCACTACGGTGGCCCAACCTCCGCCGCCGGACTTGCGCTGGCGGCCGAGGTCAACTTCGTCGAGAACGGGTCTGCGCTCCCGCTGCTGACGTTCGACGCGGGGAGCGAACTGACCAGCGCCCTGAGCGGCCTCGGGATCAGTTACGTCAACGTCAACCCGGGCACCGCTGGCGCCGTGACGGCCGCGTTGTTCGACCCGACGAAGTACAGCGCTTTCGCGGTTGCCTCCGTCACCTCCTGCGGTGGCTGCGACAACACGCCGGCCGACATCGCGGCCATCGCCGCGCAATCCACGGCCATCGCGTCGTTCTTCAACGCCGGCGGCGGCATCCTCGGGCTTGCCGGGGCCGGCGACACCGCCGCGTATGCCTATGTCCCCACGGCTGCTTCGAACGCCGGCGGCGCCCCACCTTCCACGGGGTTCGTGCAGACCGCGGCGGGCTCCGCATTCGGCCTGCCCGCGGTCAATGGCGACGCAACCCACAACTTCTTCAATACCCCGGGCACCGGTGGGCTTTCCGCCTCCTATGTGGTCACCGAGACGCTCGGCGTGGGCGGCACGCCGGAGACGATCGCTCTCAAGGGCGGCACGATCTCCTGCACGACCAAGGGAACCTGCACGATCGGTGTCACCGCGAGCGTTCCGGAACCGATGAGCCTGGCCCTGCTCGGTACCGGACTGATCGGGCTCGGGCTGGTGCGCCGACGGTCTCTCTTCCCCAAGGGATAAGCGATCACCTGATGGCTTGAGTGCAGCAGGCGGCCCTGGTGGGCCGCCCGCTGTCGTTCCGGCACCAACCGTCGAAGCCCGCGAACCGACCGGCCCGAGGAACCCCGCGTCCGACCACGTTCGGCCGCCGAAGCTATCGCCGCACCTCGCCCTGCGCGACGCCAGCCGCAAGCCCCCCCATCGCCGGCTCGGCAAGGATGACAACCCGCTCGGGACACGCGCCCGCGCGGATTTCCTCCGGGCTCGACACCCGAACCGTGCTCTGCACCAGGCGCATCCCCCGTCCGATCAGCTCCTGCCAAGTCGCCGCCGACCGCGGTTGCAGATGGGCCAGTGCCGGCGTCTGCACGGTGATCACGTCGAACAGCGCGATGCGCCCGGCGAACCGCGCCACGTCCGCGATGACTGCCGCGACGAACGCGTCTTCCACCTGGTCGAGCACATCCAGGCACAGCACCACATCGTAGCTCTGCCGCGGGCGCACGGCGAACGCCTCCACCGCCGGATCGTAGCCGCGAACGACACGGAACCATCCGGTGCGCGCCATCTCGTCCAGAAAGGATCCCTTCCCGCACCCGTAGTCGAGCAGCGACGGCTTCTCCGCGCCGGTCAGGCGGGCGGCGATCCCGCCGATCGTATCGAGCAGATAGGGATGACGGTGGGTGCCGAACGCGGGATGCCGCTGATGCGTGTCGCGATGTCGTGCCAACCATTCGTCGCTGATGGTGCGAATGGGATCGTTCATCTCCGAAGAACCCTCCTCCGGGAGCGTGGCCGAGCGGGCACCCGATTCCGCCGCCGCCTACCCCAGCAGCGCCTGCGCGCACGCATCCAGGATCGCGTCCGTATCCATCCCGTACACCCGGTAAAGATCGGGAATATCCCCCCCCTGGCCGAAGCGGTCCGGCCCCAGCGGCACCACGCGCTGCCCGCGCACCGCGCCCAGCCAGGCATGCGTCGCCGGATGCCCGTCCAGCACGCTCACCAGCGCCGCGCCCGGCGCCAGCGGGGCCAGCAGTCGTTCCACATGCGCCACCGCCCCGCGCTCCCCGGCGCGGCGGGCGCGCTGGGCGGCCAGCCAGCCGGCGTGCAGCCGGTCGGGGCTGGTGATCGCAAGCAGGCCGGCACCCGGCTCCTCCGCGCGCAATTCGGCGAACGCCTCCATCGCCTCGGGCGCCACCGGCCCCTGGTAGGCGAGCGCGATGCGCGCCCCCGGTGCCGGCGCCACCGCCCAATGCCCGCCGGCGATCACCGCGGCGGGATCGAGCGCGCGTTCCGGCTGCGCGATCTGCCGGGTGGACAGCCGCAGCCACACCGCCGAGCCGTCCGGCGCCTGCATATGCGCCAAAGCGTGGCGCAGCAGGATCGCCAGTTCATCGACATGCGCCGGCTCGAAGCTCGCCAGCCGGTCGGCGGCCATGCCGATCAGCGGCGTGTTGACCGACTGGTGCTGCCCGCCCTCGGGCGCCAGGGTGATGCCGGACGGGGTCGAAACGAGCAGGAACCGCGCATCCTGGTAGCAGGCATAGATCAGCGCATCCAACCCGCGATTGACGAACGGATCGTACACCGTGCCGATCGGCAGCAGCCGCGCCCCGGTCAGCGCGTGCGCCAGCCCCGCCGCGCCCAGCAGCAGGAACAGATTCTGCTCGGCGATGCCGAGTTCCACATGCTGGCCCTTGGGCGACATCCCCCAGCGTTGCGCGGACGCCAGCTTGGCGTCGCGGAACACGTCGTTGCGGGTGTGCCGATCGAAGATGCCGCGCCGGTTCACCCAGGGGCCGAGATTGGTCGATACCGTCACGTCCGGGCTGGTGGTGACGATATGCGCCGCCAGGTCCTTGTACTCGCCCTGGCCGCGGCCGAGCTCGGCCAGGATGTCGCCGAAGCCGCCCTGGGTGGACAGCTTGCGCCCCGCCGTCCGGGTCAGCGGCAGGGTCGGCGGCACGTGCACCAGGGGCGCGATCAGCGCCCGGCCCTCGGGCGTCAGCGGCGTGGCGAACGGGCTTTCGCGCAAGAACGTTTCGAGCACGTCGGCCGGCGCGTCCAGCCCCTCGAACCGGTCCCACTCGTGGCCGGGGCGGATCCGCATCGCCTGCCGGAACACCTCCATCTGTTCCTTCGTCATCATCCCGGCATGGTTGTCCTTGTGGCCGGCGAACGGCAGGCCCATGCCCTTGATGGTGTACGCAATGAAACAGGTCGGCTGGTCGCCCTCGGCGGCGGCGGCGCGGAACGTCTCGATCAGCGTTTCGATATCGTGCCCGCCGAGGTTGGTCATCAGCGCGGCAAGCTCGTCGTCGGACAGCGGATCGACGATCGCGCGCACCTCGCGCGCCCGGCCGAGATCGGCCAGCACCGCGGCGCGCCAGGCGGCGCCCCCCTGGAAGGTCAGCGCGGAATAGAGGCTGTTCGGGCAGTCGTCGATCCAGCGCCGCAACGCCTCCCCGCCCGGGCGGGCGAAGGCGGCTTCCAGCTTGCGGCCGTATTTGATGGTGACGACGTTCCAGCCCATGTCGCGGAACAGCCCCTCGATACGGCCGAACAGCCGGTCGGGGACGACGGAATCCAGGCTCTGGCGGTTGTAGTCGATCACCCACCAGACATCGCGCACGTCGTGCTTCCAGCCCTCCAGCAGGGCTTCGTAGATGTTGCCCTCGTCGAGTTCGGCATCGCCGGCGATGGCGATATGCCGCCCGGCCGGCAGCCCCTCGCGCGCCAGCCCGTGCAGCCGCGCGTAGTCCTGCATCAACGCGGAGAACGTGGTCATCGCCACGCCGAGCCCCACCGAGCCGGTGGAGAAATCCACCTCGCCGCCGTCCTTGAAGCGCGACGGATAGGGTTGCGCCCCGCCGAGCGAGCGCAGCCCTTCCATCTTCTCGACCGTCTGCCGGCCGAACAGGTAGTTGAGCGCGTGGAACACCGGCCCGGCATGCGGCTTCACCGCGATGCGGTCCTCGGGGCGCGCGATCTCCAGATAGAGCGCGGTCATGATGGAAATGACCGAGGCGCAGGACGCCTGGTGCCCGCCCACTTTCAGCCCGTCGCGGTTCGGACGCAGATGGTTGGCGTTGTGGATCATCCAGGCGGACAGCCACAACAGCTTCCGCTCCATCTGGTGCAGCAGCGCGAGGTGACGCGGCGCCACGCCGGCGCTGCGCGCGCGCAGCGGGGCAAGCTCGTTCATGGCGTGGCTCCGCCCGAACGGAACACCGAGGCCGCGCCGCTCACCACCGGCCAGGAGCGGCCGAGCAGCCGGCGCACCGCCGGCGAGGCGTTGCGCCGTCCCTCCCCGGCATAGTCCTCGTGCCAGGCTTCGATCTTGGCCGGGTCGTACAGGTAGTTCACCATCAGCGACGCGCTCGCTTTCAGGCCTTTCTCGGACGTATCGGCGCCGAGCGTGATCCGCTCCACCCGGGCGCCGTTCGACAGATGGAAATGCGCCACCGGATCGCGCGCGCGGGTGCCGTTGCCCTCCCGCAGCAGGTAGCGCGCGCTCAAGCGCAGCAGCGCCGGCTCGGCGGCACGCAGCAGCGCCGGATCGCGCCACCAGCCGCGCTTCGCCAGCAGGGCGCGCAGCGCCGGCGCGGCGTCCGCGCCCATCGCCGCGCGCAACGGCCCCGCTTCCTCCTCGGTCAGCAGATCCGGCTCGCCGGCGGCGAGCTTGGGGTCGAGCCAGCGGCGGAAGCCGGGGATCGGCGACAGGGTGGCAAAGGTCTTGAGGCTGCGGAACTCCCCCGACAGTTCCTCCACCACCCGCTTGATGAGGAAATTGCCGAAGCTGATGCCGGCCAGCCCGCGCTGGCAGTTGCTGATGGAATAGAAGATCGCGGTATCGGCCTCGCGCGGGTCGAGCACCGGCGCCTTCTCGTCGAGCAGCGCCTGCACGTTCCCGGCCAGCCCCTTGACCAGCGCCACCTCGACGAAGATCAGCGGCTCGTCGGGCATGCGCGGGTGGAAGAAGGCATAGCAGCGCCGGTCCGAATCGAGCCGGTTCTTCAGATCGCGCCAGGAGCGGATCTCATGCACCGCCTCATAGCCGACCAGTTTTTCCAACAGCACCGCCGGGCTGGCCCAGTCGATGCGCTTCAGTTCCAGGAAGCCGATGTCGAACCAGGCGGCGAGCAGCCCGCGCAGATCGGATTCCAGCGCCGCCAGCAACGGGTCGCCGTCGCGATGGGAGAGCAGGAAGGCGCGCAGATCGACCAGGAACTTGCGCCCGTCCGGGATCGAGGTGAACTGGGTCAGCAGCTTGAGCCGCGGCGGTTCCAGCGCGCGGCGGAGCTCGGCCTGCGCCACCGCGCGCTCCGCCGGGTCGGCGGCATTCTGCACGGCGGCATAGGCGGCGGCGACCGCTTCCGGATCCGAATCGAAGCCGGCGATGCCGCGCAGCAGGTTCCGCCGGCCGGCTTCGTCGAGCGTGAGATAGGTCTCCGCCAGCCGCGCCGCGCGCGACCGGGCGCTGACCTCGCCGCCGCGGGCGGACAGGCAGGCGCGGATCTGCGCCTCCACGCTGGTATCTTCCTCCGCCCCGACGGTGGCGGCCATGTCGCGCCAGACCGCGGTCAGGCGGCGCAGCGCGCGGTCGAACAGGCCGGGGCTGGCGGCCGGGGCATCAGGCAGCGGGGCGAGGGTATCGGGCATGGGGCGGTCCTTGGCAGGGGCGCCAGCATACGGGCCCGCCCGCCGGGGGAGAAGGCCGCACTGCGCGCCGGTCGTCGCCGGTTCCGCGGCCCCCGCAACGGCGGCGGATCAAACCGCGGCGGGACGCGCCGGGCTGACGGGTGGGAACGCCAGCCCTCCCAGCAGGCGCCGCGCCGGACGCTCGATCAGGACATGGCACAGCGTGGCCAGCAGCAACGCCGACGCCAGCCCGCACCCCAGTGTCGCCGCGTGATCGAGCGGCAACCCGGCCCGCGCCACCGCCTCCCGCCAGCCGGCCAGGACGGGTTCATGCACCAGGTAGAGCGCATAGGAGATCGTGCCGAGAAACCGGATCGGCCCCGACCCCAGGACGCGCGTCACGCGGTCGGTCCCGCCTGACAAGACCAGGATCAGCCCGGCGAACAGCACCACGATCGCCACATCGGCGCCGCGCACGCAAAGCAGGGCCAGCAACGCGATCGCCAGCGCCGGGCACAGCAGCGGATGTCCGCACGCGCGCGGCCCAAGCCGGTGGCCAAGCCCGTCGCCGGCGGCCCGGAACAGCGCAACGCCGAGACCGAATCCGGCCAGGCAACGAAGGCCGGGCGCATAGCTGGCCCCCACCCAGAGATCCAGCGGACCGGCGCGTCCGCCCGCCTCCCCCGCCCAGGCATCGGGCAGGATGGACAGCCCGGCAACCGCGAGGAGACAAAGCGCCGCGACCGCCCAGCCGCGCCACGCGCGGCCGGACAGCGCCGCCCGGCAGAACAGCGGAAACAGCAGATAGGCGCCCCATTCGGCGCTGACCGACCAGCCCGGCCCGTCGATGCTGCCGAACCGCGTGTGCCAGGACTGGATCAGCGCGAGGTTCGCCGCCAGCGCCCAGCCCGTTGCGGGCCCTCCGATGAAGGCGCCGGCAGTAAAGGCGCCGGCCCGGACCAGGGCGAAACAGACCAGCGTGGCGACCAGATAGAGCGGATAGGTCCGGGCCAGCCGCTTGCGCAGGAAGCCGGCATAGGCGGCCTCCCGGTCGCGGCGGAACGCCGGGGCGTGGTTCAGCGCGAGGACGAACCCGCTGAGGATGAAGAACAGATCCACCGCCAGATAGCCGTGGTCGATCAGCACCCGCACCGGTGCGGTGGTGCCCGCGCGAAATTCGGCGTGGTAGAGCATCACCCAGCACGCGGCCACGCCGCGCAGGCCGGTGAGCGATCGTATTTCCGCCGGTCGGTCGTCCATGACCGGGGCATGGTGGCGGCGATCGGGTTGAGGAACGGCTAACGCCCGCTCGGTTGACGCCCGCATCCGGCTTCGCCAGCTTCCGCCGCGCCAGCCCATCCGAGGAGACCGCGCATGTCCGACATCCCAACCACGCTCGAACTCGGCGAGGACTGGCCCGAACTGCGCGACTCGGTCCGGCGCATCTGCGCGGGCTACCCCGGCAGCTACTGGCAGAAGCTCGAGGAAACCGAATCCTACCCGACCGAGTTCGTCGGCGAACTCACCCGCGCCGGCTTCCTCGGCGCGCTGATCCCGGAGGCATACGGCGGCTCCGGCCTGCCGCTGCGTGCCGCGGCGGTGATCCTGGAGGAGATCAACGCCTCCGGCTGCGTCGCCTCCCAGGGCCACGCGCAGATGTACATCATGGGCACGCTGCTGCGGCACGGCAGCGAGGAACAGAAGCGCCGCTACCTGCCCGAGATCGCGACCGGGCGACTGCGGCTGCAGGCGTTCGGCGTGACCGAGCCGACCACCGGATCGGATACCACGCAACTGAAGACCCGCGCGGTGCGCGACGGCGATCATTACGTGGTGACCGGGCAGAAGGTCTGGACCTCGCGCGCGCTGCATTCGGACATGATGCTGCTGCTGGCGCGCACCACGCCGGCCGATCAGGTGGCGAAGCGGACCGACGGCCTTTCGGTGTTCCTGGTCGATCTGCGCGAGGGGCGCGGCAAGGGGCTGGAGATCCGCCCGATCAAGGCGATGATCAACCACAACACCACCGAGGTGTTCTTCGACGGGCTGCGCGTGCCGGCCGCGAACCTGATCGGCGAGGAGGGCAAGGGGTTCCGCTACATCCTGGACGGGATGAACGCCGAACGCATCCTGGTCGCCACCGAGGCGGTGGGCGACGGCCGCTGGTTCGTCAAGAAGGCGACGCAATACGCCAAGGACCGCGTGGTGTTCGGCCGCCCGATCGGCGCCAACCAGGGCGTGCAGTTCCCGATCGCGCGCGCCTGGGCGGAGCTGGAAGCCGCCGACATGGTCTGCCGCCGCGCCGCCGCACTGTTCGATGCGGGGAAGGAGTGCGGGGCGGACGCCAATATCGCCAAGCTGCTCGCCTCGGAAGCCGCGTGGAAGGCGGGCGAGGCGGCGATGCAGACCTACGGCGGGTTTTCCTATGCCAAGGAATACGAGATCGAGCGGAAATGGCGGGAGACGCGCATCTACCAGATCGCGCCGATCTCCACGAACCTGGTGCTGGCCTATGTCGGCCAGCACGTGCTGGGGATGCCGCGGTCGTATTGATCCCGGCGGTACTGGCGCCCCGCTTGCCGCCGTGGCAGGCTGATCGCGCCGGCGCGGTCCGGCGGAGGAAACGACCATGACGGACGAAACCAGCGTCCCGCTCGATCTGCTGTCCGGTATCCGGGTGCTCGATCTCACCCAGTTCGAGGCGGGACCTTCCTGCACCGAGGCACTCGCCTGGCTCGGCGCCGAGGTGGTGAAGGTCGAAAACCCCACGACCGGCGACCCCGGCCGCCGCCTGCGCCCCGGCAAGCCGGACGACGATCCGTGGTATTTCAATGTTTTCAACGCCAACAAGAAATCGTTGACGGTGAACCTGAAATCCCCGCGCGGGCTCGATCTGGTGAAGGCGATGCTGGCGCGCGCCGATGTCTGCGTGGAGAACTTCGCCCCCGGCACGATCGAGCGCCTCGGCCTCGGCTGGGACGTGGCGCATGCGCTCAACCCGCGCCTGATCTACTGCCAGGTGAAGGGCTTCGGCGAGGGCAGCCCGTACGAGAGCAACCTCGCCTTCGACATGATCGCCCAGGCCTGCGGCGGCACCATGAGCGTGACCGGGGAAAAGGACGGGCCGCCGTTGAAGCCGGGCATCTCGCTCGGCGACACCGGCACCGGGATGCTGATGGCGGTGACGATCGCCGCGGCGCTGTTCCGCCGCCAGGCGACCGGCCAGGGGCACCGGCTGCAGGTGGCGATGCAGGATGCGATGCTGCACTACATGCGCACCAATCTTTCCACCCAGCGGCGCACCGGCAAGCCGGTCGGCCGCGGCGGGGCGAAGGTGCCGGGCGTCACCAACGCGCCGATGGGCCTTTATCCCTGCAAGCCCGGCGGGCCGAACGATTACGTCTATATCATGACCAGCCGGGCCAACCCCGAGCACTGGACAAGGCTGCTCACGCTGATGGGGCGGGAGGACCTGCTGGACGATCCGCGCTACGCGACGCCGGCAGACCGGGTGGAACGCGAGGCCGAGGTCGATGCGCTGATCGCCGCCTGGACGATCCGCCACACCAAACACGAGGCGATGGCGCTGGTCGGAAGCGTGGGCGTGCCGGCCGGCGCGGTGCTGGATACGATGGAATTGCAGAACGAGCCCAGCTTCGTCACGCGCGGCATCATGCAGAGCGTGGCCCGCGCCGGCGAGGCGCCGATGACGATTCCCACCTGGCCGGTGCGGGTGGACGGCAAGCCGCCGCGCGCGGTCGCGGCGCCGCATCTCGACCAGCACACCGACGCGGTGCTCGCGGCGTGGCTGGCGATCGATGCCGACGCAGCGGCGGCGCTGCGGGCGGCGGGCGTGGTCGGACCGAAGGGAGGGGATCGATGAAATTCGGCTACTTCACGCTCAGCGACAACGCCTACCGCGACAACCCGCGCACCCCGAACCAGTTCGTCGCCGACATCGTCGCCGAGGCGATCGTGGCCGACGAGCTCGGCTATCACTCGGCCTGGATCGGCGAGCATCATTTCTCGACGCTCGGCGTGTTGTCCTGCCCCGACCTCGTGCTGGCCTATATCGCCGCGCGCACGCGGCGCATCCGCCTCGCGCCGGCGGTGACGGTGCTGCCGCTGCACCATCCGATCCGGGTGGCCGAGCAATGGGCGAGCCTCGATCTGATGTCCGGCGGACGGGTCGATTTCGCCGCCGGGCGCGGCTACGACCGGCGCGAATACGAGCCGCTCGGGGTGGATTTCGACACCAACCAGGCGATCTTCGAGGAGGGGATGGCGATCGTCCGCCGCCTGTGGGACGATCCGGCGCCCTACACGCACGAAGGCGCGCACTACCGGTTCCGCGACATCTCCATCACGCCGCAACCGGTGCAGCGGCCGATCCCGTCCTATGTCGCCTCGTTCTCCCGCCCGTCGATCGAACTGGCCGCGCGGCTCGGCTGCGGACTGATCGTCGCCCCCTTCGCGGCGGCGATGAGCTTCGGCGGGTTGCAGCAGGTGGCGGAACTGTACCACGGGACCTGCGCCCGTTACGGCACCCGGCCGGGGAGGCTGATGTGCAGCTACTTCACGCATTTCCACGACACGCCGGAACAGGAACGCGCGGCGCGCGAGCGGCAGATGCGCTACTACCGCGAGTGCGTGATCCCCTCCTTCCCCGGCGATCCCGCCACCGCGCCGCCGAGCTATCGGTATTTCATCGACATGGTCGATCGGCTGAAGCGGGCGCGCGCCGAGGATCTGACCGACAACGCGGTGCTGCTCGGCAACGCCGCGCGGATCACGGAGTCCCTGAAGCGGGTCGAGGCGGCGGGGTTCGACGAGGTGATCCTGTATTTCAACGTCGGCCTGAAGCCGCATGCGCAGGTGCTGGAGGAGATGGGCCGGTTCGCCGAACAGGTGGCGCCCGCGTTCGGGTGAGCGGACAGGCCAGGATCGCGTTGTCGTCCAGATTCGACCGCACCCGCACGCAGCCGGGCGCGCGCGCCAGCCCGTAGGCGCGCAGCGTCGCCGTGGCTTCCCGCCGGTCCGTTTCCATCCCCCAAAGCGCGCGCCCCGGCGCGGCGATCGCCGCCGCCACCGCGCGGTCCAACGCCGTCCCGCCACCCGGCCGCACCAGGTTGTTGTCCGCGCCGACGAAGCGCACGTCGCCCGGCGCGAAGGCCGCCGCATAGGCCATCGGTGCGGGATCGAGCAGCAGCACAAGGCTGCCCGGCGCCAGCGCGGGCAGCCGCACCGCGACCGCCAGCCGCCCGGCCGGCGCGCGCCCCCAGTCGGGATAGACCGTCACCACGACCAGCGCCGCCGTCAGCGCCGCGCCCGCCGCCACGCCGCGCCACGGCGGCATCCGGACCAGTAGTGGGGCCAGCAGCGGCGCCAACGCGGCCAGCAGCAGCGGCCCGCTGAGGAGCTCCAGCGTGGCAAGGTAGCGCAGGATGGAAAACTGCGCCTCCCACAGCACATAGCTCACCACCCAGAGCGCGAGCGGCGCGGCCAGGCCCGGTTCCGGCCAGCGGCGCCGCCGCGCGGCTCGCGCGCCGATCGCCAGCACCGCCAGCCAACCGAGCAGGATGCGCGGGTCCCGCACCGGCAGTTCGCTCACCAGCCGGCTGGGGGCGAAGGCCCAGAACAGCGGATAGGCCAGCGCCTGCACCGCGTCGCGCGGCAGGAAGCGCACGTCGGTGTTCGCCGCCGCCGCGGCCCACGACGAATGGAAGACCTGGTTGAAATAGGGAAACACCGGATCGCCGGTGCGCGCCCACAGCCACAGCCACCACCAGCCGCCGGTGACCGCCGCCCCCGCCGCCGCGCCGGCCAGGAACCACGCCAGCGCCCGGAGGCATTTGGCCGCACCGCCGGCCACGGCCCTCGCCCCTTCGTCCTGGCGGGGTATGACCCGAAGCACCCCGACAATCCCCGCCGCGACCGCCAGCCCCACCGCATAGGGCGCGGCGGTCAGCTTCAGCCCCACCGCGATCCCGGCCAGCACCCCGGCGCCGGGCATCGCACGCCACCCTCCGCCCGGCCGCGCCAGCAGCAGCAACAGCGCCCCCAGCACGCAGCTGGCCGGCAGCATTTCGCTCATCGGCGAGGCGATCGTCGGCAGCCCGCCCGCCCCGCTGATGCCGATCGCCGCCGCCGCCGCGGCCAGTCCGCGCGCCCCCGGCATCCCCGCCGGCAGCATCCGCCGGGCAACGCGCCAAGCCAGGAACGCCGCCAGCCCGTGCGGCAGCGCCAGCACCGCATCGAGCAGCGCCGGATGCGCGTTCAACCCCCGCAGC